>DASRME010000265.1:0-13206 GCA_035648095.1 Atribacterota bacterium
ACTTTTCCGCAAATTTTCTTATATCAAACTCGTTATGGGTAAAATTACACCGTCCCTTACCGGTAATCAGTAATTTTTTACCCAGAGTCTCGTTCTTTTCAATTAAAACAACCTTTGCTCCCAATTCTGCCGCGCGGCCGGCTGCCATCATACCGGCTGGCCCCCCGCCTATCACCGCTATATTACATAAATTGCTTTTTACCATAACTTTCTCTTTTCTGTTAATTCGGATGATTTTTGCCTCATCTCTCTGGATAGTTTAAATTGTTCTTTTCAAAATATTTTTTTATATTTTTATCGGCTTTATTTTTAAATTTTAACATCTTATTGCATATAATACAAAACTACGGTGTGTTATCCTTTCACCGTAGTTTTGTATTATAATAATCTTTCTATTATTTTTTAGAATTCTTTTAATTCATAAGATTTTATATTCTCTTCTACAATATAGTGAGAAATGTATCGATATGTCTTTTGAAAAATCCAGGTTAATACGATGACCAGTCTACTGCTTTTTCTCCAAGGACAGTGAGCCTCCGTAATATTTTTCTTTTAATTATTATAGAAATCTCTATGAACTACTTCCTTTAGAGGCCGTTTTACCCTCCTTATTGCGGTATCTTCTACATAACCGATGGGTATAAAGGCAATGACTTCAAGCGAAGAAGGAAGTTCTAACACTTGGGACAACTCATTCTCTCTAAAACCACTAATATAACAACTACCTAAATTAAGATTTACTGCCGCTAATAGCATATTTTCAACAGAAGCCGAACAATCTAAATAAATGAGTTTCTTCATACTTTCTTCAGCATATTTTGCTATTATTCTATCCTTATTGGCACATACAACGATAAAAACCGGTGCATCCATCAACCACTCTTGATGTTTAGAGGCATTTTTTTGATTTCCAACATAGGTGGTATCCACAATCTTTCTCTTCATAGCAACATCTCTTACCACAATAAATTCCCAGGGTTGCACATTCCCTGCTGTTGGAGCAGCATGTCCGCATTCAAGAATATAATTTAATTGGCTGTCATCAATGTTTCTTTTTTGGTATTTACGAATACTAACCCTATCTTTTATCACTTTATCAAATTCCATTTTTATCGTCCCTTCCTTATTCTCTAAAAAATCAATTAAAATCATAATCATATAAATAAAAAGCATTAGGATAACTATAGGGTGTTCAGGCGAATTTAGTTGCCATTTCTATTGGTATTTTTATATCCCGCTTTCGCTAATTTTGTTTTTACTTCTTTTACATCATTATGTTTTTTAACTATTTCCTAATATATAATTGATCTATATTTTTTACCTTCCCGGAAGAAAGTTTAGGTGGTAGGGCAAATGCTTTTTTAGAGTGCATCAATCCACTACCAAGTAAGCTTTCAGTCATTTTTAACGCAATTTTCGAAGGATTAATGACTGGTATATTTAAAGCATTTGATACCTCGTCAGCAACATTTAAAAATCCAATGGACATACAGCCCAAAACCAAACAATCAGCTCCATCTTTTTCAACGGCTTTTTGACTAACTTCAATAATCTTTTTCAGGGTAGCTTTCCTGTTAACTGCTAAATCCAATACTGCAATACTTACAGCACGAACGGAAGCTAATTTATTTAATACACCGGCTTTATGTGCAAGTTCCTCCGTACTGGAAATCATACTCTCATCAATTGTAATCACTGTAAATTTATGACCCAACATGGCTGCGGTTAACATGCTTGTTTCGGCCGGACCTACAACCAACATCTTTGAAGTGATTTCCCTCATAGCATCTAATCCGGGATCACCTGCACAGCCTAGAATAGCTGCATCGTATCCCTTTTTTTCCAATCGAAATATCTCTTTAGCGGTAGCAGGTATGCTCAGATATTCCTCATACATGGATTCAATGGATGCCGGCCCTTCGGTTACCCCCACAATATCCACTTCTGTGCCGGGGAAAGCCCATTCTTTTAATAAATTTCCCCTGCGAGTAATTTCCTGAGAATCCATCGGACCCGGAACTACATAAACAATTTTCATTTTTTTACCTCTTAATATTTTATTTTATGTACTTTAAATCATTATTTTTGATTAACATGGCACGCCAACAGATGATTTTTATTTATCTTTCTTAATTTTGGTTCCACTTTAAAACATATTTCAGTAGCAATTGGACAACGATTTTGAAAAATACAGCCGGGAGGTAAATTAATTGGGCTAGGTACATAATTTTTAATTTTTACTTCCTCATTTTTAATTTCAGGATCTGAATTAGGAACAGCTGCAATTAATGCCTGAGTATAGGGATGACAAGGATTTTTTATTACCTCTTCCGATAGATTCCCACGCCTTTACAGGCGTGGGAATTACTTTAACAGACTATCGTCTGTCCCGACTTGCCGGGAATTTGCTCTCATCCCCACCTTAACATATGGGGAATTACCGCTAAGTTAAATAAATTCCCGTAGCTAAATATTACCTGTTGTAGGAGCCGCATAATCGCAGGATAATATGTATTGTAATTGATTGTCTTTAATGTTTTTTTTCTGATAGTTTCTAACACTCACTCTATTTTTGATTACTTGATAGAATTCCATGAATTATTTTTTCTCCATTTGACTATATTTTTTAAGTAAAACAAATTAAGATTCAGGGTAAGGCACTAGAAAGAAACATGGCGCCTTACCCTGAGTGGTTTCAAGGAAATATTTTTCTCTAATTTCCCAAGATATTTTTTTTATTTCTCATACACCTGACTCATTGATTGAGGATCAATAACTCCCCTAAGATCACTAGGGAACACTGTAATTCCACCAAATTTATTGTTGTAGGCAAAGTAGTACTGCTGTACATACAGCGGGACAACCGGACACTCATCAACAAATTCTTTCTGGAATTTAGCTACCCACTCATTTCTTTCATCTACATCAACCGTACTTCCACAATTTTCAATGTATTCATCTAAAGTATCATTCTTGTAACCCATAAAATTCAAGCCTGCTTTTGTATGATAAAGGGTATTAATGGAATCAAATGGATCATCAATAATTCCCCATCCACCTAAATTGACTTCAAATTTTCCTTGATTGAAAAGTAAATCAGTATATGTAGTTTTCTCCAATGGTTTTAAGATTAACTCAATACCAACTTCTTTTAAGTTAGCGACCAAGATTTTGGATGTTTTATCCAGATACATATCATTACCATCAAAAATCAATTCCAAAGAGACATTGTCACCGCTTTCCGGGGAATTTACAATTCCATCATTATCTGTATCTTTATATCCGGATTCAGCTAATCTTGCTTTGGCCACTTCGACATCATAAGCAGGGAACTCGGCATCAGTATTTTTATACTCTTTATATACTGGTGAAATTGGATTTGGCATGGGGACTCCTGCACCCTGTAAAGCAATCGCGATAATCTTTTCTCTATCAATAGCATTTGAAATTGCATGTCGGACTGCTTTGTCCTTAAGAAATTGGTTATCATAATTAAACCCAATATAGACAAAACCAAGGCTCTCGGTTGAAACAACCGTAAAATCATCATTGTCTTTTAGCTCCTGAGCAGCTGGTACTGGAATACCTGGAACAGTAAGATCAATTTCTCCAGTCTTCAGTGCTAAAACCATAGTATTCACATCAGGATATACTCTATAAATAATCCTATCTAAATATGGTTTGCCTTCAGGAGAACCAAACCATTCGTCAATACTTTCTAAAATATAATATTGTCCTCGCTTTGCTTCCACTAATTTAAATGGACCCATTCCAACCATGTTTTTATTATTCTGAAATTCCTTAATATTATCAATATTTTCCCATATATGTTTGGGAATGATCCTTTGCCAGAAACCAATTCCAGTAATAAATCCCGGAGAAGGTTTTTTCATATGGTATACAATAGTTAGATCATCGATGATTTCAACAGATTTGACTCTATCAAAATAATCAGCTTGCCATTGATATTTCCCTTCATACATAATATCTCCAGTAAATTTAACATCAGCACTTGTAAAAGGAACTCCATCTTGCCATTTTAGACCTTCTATCAGTGTTATTGTAATGTCCAGGCCATTTTCAGAAATCTCATATCCTTCAATTACATAAGGAATCTTTTCCGCCTCTTCATTAAAGACCAATAATGTAGGATATATGTTGTCTAATATCCAAGAAGAAGCCCGATTGTTAGCTATTAACGGATTTAAAGATTCCGGATCTACAGTAATACCAACTGTAATAGTTCCTCCGAATTTTGCTTTATCGACTGCAACGGCGGATAACGAAAATACAGAAATTAGTAAACTAAAAATTACAACGAAAATAAGTTGTTTTTTCATTATTATTTACTCCTTTTTTTTATTAATAAAAAATTTTTTACGTTGTTTTCCATATAATATTTCACCAGAATAAACTGGTTTTACTTTATTATCTTCTAAGGCCAATTTCCCATTAACAAGGACATATTGGACTCCATTAGCCATTGTTAATGGTTTTTTATAGTCTACCTGTTCAGGAGAAGGATAAGAATATTGTTCAAGGTTAATTATACTGATATCAGCAATCATACCTTCTAATAAAAGTCCTCGTTTATCTAATCGGAATTGCTGGGCAGGTAAACTGGTTATCCTACGAATAATCTCTTCTAAACGAACTCCAGCATTATGATACATTTCATAAAAAATAGGAAAAGCCCCTCGCCTTTGGAGTTCGTACCAGCAAAACGGGTCATCATATTCACCCATAATAGTATCTGAGCCAACCATAACTAAAGGATTATTACGGATATTTTCTGGATGTACTTTATCAGGAAAATCTTTTCTTGTCCGTCCACCTAACCAGAAGCTAATGTGATCGTTATCGTTACTCAGCAATTCAAATATAATATCGTCAACAGAGCAATTTTTTTGCTGGGCTAATTCCCTAATAGTTTTATTTTCTAATTCAGGATTACCGGTATTAATTAAAATTGTTTCACCTTTATCTTCATTAAACAACATTTTATCCTTCATAATTTCTTGGCGACCATTTTCAGTTTTTAAAGCTATTTTCACCCCCTTTTTTCCAGAATCGAAGAATTTAGAAGACAGAGCACTTATGAAAAAAATTAAACGGTCTTTGCGAGTACAATGGCCTGTGCTTTTTGGTATGGTATCCACTGCAATTTCCATCCCTTTTTTGCGGGCTTCTAAAATTTCATCAAATGCCTGAGGAACCGTAGGAGTTAGATGAGAAACCTGAACTCTTACTTTAGATCTGGAGCCAATTTTAATGGCTTCTTTTACTGCTTCCAAATAACCGATATAATTTCTTAGATGAGAAGCATATATACCATCATAAGCTGCTACAATTTTAGCCACCTTGATTAATTCCTCGGTCTTCGCATAACGACTCGGAATGTAATCTAACCCAGTAGAAATTCCTAAAGCCCCTTGCTGCATTCCTTCTTCGACGATCTGGTTAATTTTTTCTTCTTCTTCCAATGTAGGAGGGCGATCCCTGGCTTCGCCCATAACCTGCCATCTGATAGTCCCATGGCCTAATAAAAAACCCATGTTAACGTTAGTTCCTTTTCCTAAAATAACTTTAGTATAGCTAGAAAAATCATGCCACTTTGGTACGTTTTTCGTATAACGATCTCGAGCTTTTTGGGAAATCAATCCATTTTTATGCATATATTCAAAAATTTCTGCTGATGTTCCCGGTGTAACTGAATGGCCACAATTTCCATTAATTATGCTGGTAACACCCTGGCGAAGAAATACTTCGAAAAGTCGATCATCTAAAACAACTAGTTCTTCGTGGACATGGGGATCAATAAAACCAGGGCATACTAACATGCCTTCAGCATTAATAACCCGATCTGCTTTTTCCTGAATGTATGAGCTTACTTTAATTATTTCATTGTTTACTATACCTACATCTCCTATAAATCCAGGATTACCAGTACCATTTACAATAAAACCTTGTTTAATAATAAAATCATATTTCATCTCTACCACCTTTATATTTTCTTATTTTGAATTACTAGCTAAACTTCAATAACTAAATCTTCTAATTCTTTACTATATTTTGTTAGCACTTCGGGTTCTTTTTCTGTTACTAATACTGTATCAGAATGTCTAAAGCCGGAAAGCCCTTCTATATAAATTCCTGGCTCACTGGAAAGAATCATTCCCTTTTGGAGAACAGTGTGATCCCCGATCTCCACCCATGGAATTTCGTGTTCCTGTAAACCTTTTCCATGACCTGTACGATGGCGAATATAATCCCCATATCCCCTTTTTCGAATAAAATCCAATACTTGTTTATCGATATCAGAACACATATTTCCGGGTTTCATTAGCGAAATACCTAAAGATTGAGCATCTTTCATAATTTTAAATGCTTTTTTTCGCAGTTTATCCGGTTCACTGACAAAACAAGTTCTTTCACATTCCGTCCGGTAGCCTTTAATATTTGCTCCACAGCTAAATAAAATAGTATCCCCTTTTTGAATAATCCGAGATGAAGGCAAGGCGTGAGGCGATAAAGTTCGTTCACCACTCGGAATTAAGCCTCCGGCAGGTCCACCGGGTACATAAATAATTTCATTTAGTTCCTGAACCATCTTTTTTATTGTGGCAATTTCCATCTCTGCAAGCAATTCTAATTCCGACTTTCCAGGAAGACAATGTTTAATGCCATAATCAACAATAAAATCAGAATAATTGGCTGCCATCTTTAAATACTCAACTTCTTCTTCCGATTTTATTAACCGCATCTGGTAAATAAAATCATCTACTTTTAAATTATCAAATTCTGTGCTCCACTTCTGGAAAAGGCGTTCTTTAGCATTATCTATAACAATATTTTTTAAATGAGGGTAGATTGATTTTAATTCTTGAATTATCCATTGAAAAACATCTTTTTCTCCAGGAAATTCAAAATAGACTTTTAGAATATCAACATGTTTCATCTTCATCGCTTCTACTTCTTCCATTGACGGTACAAATAAAGTAATTTCTCCTGAAGAGTGGAAAAAATAGATAATTGGGCGTTCAGTCGAAATATGATAAAAATCTAAATAAAAAATATTATAAGGTTCGGTAACAATAAAACCGTCGAGTCCGTTTTTATTTAAATAGTCTATAATCTGACTATTTCTGCGATTGATTTCTTTTTCTGAAATCACCATACAATTGGCCTCCTTAAAATAATTATTTTAATTACTCTCTCAAACGGGGATTTAATGCCTCCCGCATTCCCATGCCAAGAAAGTTAAAAGAAACAACAAAAAATGTAATAGCTAGGCTAGGGAACAAAGAAAACCACCACGAGGAAATGAATGCACCACTTCTATGAGCATTATGAAGAATTTTCCCCCAACTCCAGGTTAATGGATCGCCTAAACCTAAAAAACTTAAAGCTGACTCGGAAATAATTGCAGTAGCTACAACAATTGTTAAATTTACCAAAATAGGAGCACTTGCGTTAACTAAAACATGGTGAAATATAATTCGATTTGCCCTAATGCCCAGGCTTTTTGCAGCCTCGATATACTGCATGCCAGTTACCTCGGCTGCGGCTGCCCTGGTAATTCGAGCTATCTGGGGCCAGCTAAAAAGTCCAATTATTAAAGCAACATTATTGATATTCGAGCCTAAAACTGCTGCTGCAATAATCATTAAAGGCAGTAAGGGAAGGGTAAGAAAAACATTAGTTAATCCCATACCTAATGTAGAAACCCATCCACCGTAATAACCTGAGAAAAGACCAATTGGAATTCCTACCAAAGCAGCAATTAAAACAACCAGGAAACCAACTTGGAGAGAAATTCTCGTACCCCAAATAACTTGTGAAAATAGATCCAAGCCTAAAGCATCGGTACCAAAAATATGTTCCAAAGAAGGTGAATTCAGTATATCTTTTACTTCACCATAACCAGAAACAGGTGTAGCAATAAAAGGAGCGAATATGGCTATTAAAAAAACGACAATCACGCCAATTAAGCCAATTACACCCAAACGGTGCTCAAAAAAAGATTGTCCTATTCGTAGCCATTTTCCTTGTTGATATGATCGAAATTTATTCATAGTTAACACCTCATTCCATCTTCATACGGGGATTTAAATATGCACAAATTAAATCAGCTACAATATTCATTACAATTACGCTTAGCGCTAAAACAATAAACGAACCTTGCAGTAAAGGAAAATCTTGTTGCCCAACCGCATCGTAAATCATTCTGCCTACTCCAGGATATGCATATACTGTTTCAGTTAAAACTGCCCCTCCAACCATTCTTCCAAAAAGCATGCCAGCCATGGTAACTGTAGATATCATTGCATTTCGTGCTCCATGATTCCAGATGACTCTTTTTTCTTCCATCCCTTTAGAACGGGCGGTGCGAATATAATCTTCATTAAGAACGTCTACCATGCTGGCTCGGGTAAAAAGAGTATAATTTGCCAGATAGATAATAGTTAAAGTTAATACAGGAAGAATAAAATGCATGCCAACATCCAGGAAATATCCCCAACCACTTACACTTAAACCCGGCGTATATCCTCCACCAACTGGAAAAATCGGTAAAATATATCCAAAAAAGAATAAAAGCATAATTCCTAACCAGGGAATAAAAATGGACATTCCCAGAATAGATAGGGCATTGATAATTTGGTCAACTAATTTCCCTCTTTTGTAAGCAGCCATGACTCCAAGAGGAATACCTATACTCATGGTAATTATTTGAGTTATTCCCATAAGAGCTAATGTCCAAGGAAGCCTTTCCCTGATTATTTCGCTAACTGGTGTTCGGAATACAAAAGATACTCCTAAATTTCCACAAAATAATTGTTTAAGATATAAAAAATATTGAGTAATCAATGGTTTATCTAGACCGAAATCGATTAACAAACGTTGACGTGCTGCTTCGGACATTCGTGGGTCAATTAACATTGTGGTTGGATCCCCGGGCATCAAACGTAAAATTAAAAATGTAATGCTAACTGCAATAAAAAATGTAATAAAACCCTTAATCAGTTGTTTTTGTAAAACCTTGAACATTTTTTAGTTTATTCTTCCTTTTTCTGATATAGATGACATCGAACTTGATGATTGTCAAAATTCACCAAGTCGGGATGAATTTCATGGCAAACATCCATTGCTTTAAAACAGCGGGTACTAAATTTGCACCCGGTAGGAGGATGTGCAGGACTTGGTATTTCGCCTTTTAAAATAATTCGTCTTCCCCGCTTATTTGGGTCAGGAACTGGAATTGCAGAAATTAAAGCCTGCGTATAGGGGTGTAAGGGTTGATTGAACAAATCTTCTTTATTTGCAATTTCCATAATTTCTCCCAGATAAATAACTATAATACTATTACTAACAAATTTAACTACACTTAAATCATGGGCAATGAAGATATAAGTCAGGCCTAATTCTTGCTGTAAATCACTGAATAAATTTATGATTTGAGCTTGCACAGAAACATCTAATGAAGAGACAGCTTCATCAGCTATGATTATTTCCGGATCCAAAGCCAAAGCACGAGCAATTCCTACCCGTTGACGCTGTCCTCCACTAAATTCATGAGGATAGCGAATATAGTAATCTTTATCTAATCCTACCTTCTCTAAAAGCATTAAAGCCCGTTGAAAACAATCGCTCTTCCGGTAAATCGCATGCTCTTTCATTGGTTCTACAATACATTCACCAATTGATATTCTTGGATTTAAGGAAGCAAAAGGATCCTGAAAAATCATCTGTATATTTTTTCGAATTTTCCTTAATTTCTCTCCCTTCATTTCAGTGATATTTTCGCCCCGATAAAAAATCGATCCTCCTGTTGGTTCCACCAACCTTAACAAAGAACGACCAATGGTAGATTTACCAGAACCCGTTTCCCCAACAATACCCAAAACTTCGCCCTTATAAAGATCGAACGAAACATCATCAACAGCTTTTGTATAATTAGTTACCTGCCCAAAATAATTTCTTTTTAAGGGAAAATAAGTTTTTAAGTTTTTAACTTCTAATATTTTTTGTTTTTTCATAATATTATATTTTCTTTTAATTTATCCTGTTGCCAACAACTAACTAAATGTTTTGAATTAGTCTGTAATAATGGAGGAACTCCTTCGAAACATTGTTTTTTTGCAAATTTGCAGCGAGGTGCAAAACGGCAGCCACAAGGAAAATCTTTAGGCGCTGGCACATTACCTGGAATCATATTAAGACGTTTTTTCTGTTCATTCAAAATAGGCAAGGATTGCAATAATCCTATAGTATAAGGATGTTTGGGGTGAGAAAATAATTCATTTACACTTGCTTTTTCCACAATACATCCGGCATACATAACTGCTACTGAGTCACACATTTCTGCTATGACTCCTAAATCATGGGTTATTAACAAAATTGAAGAGTTCAATTCATCTTTTAAATTTCTCATTAGATCTAAAATTTGAGCTTGAATAGTTACATCTAACGCTGTTGTTGGCTCATCAGCTATTAATAAACGAGGGCTACAAGCCATCGCCATGGCTATCATTACTCGCTGTCGCATTCCTCCTGATAATTCATGAGGATATTGATTACGTACTTCTTCTGGGCAAGGCATAGCTACTAATTTCAACTTTTCAATTACCATATTGTAAATTTTTTTTTGATCTAAAGGTTGATGCAGCATGATCATTTCTGCAATTTGATCTCCTACGCGGTAAACCGGGTTAAGAGAAGTCATTGGTTCCTGAAAAATCATGCCAATTTCTTTTCCTCTTATATCAATCATGCGTTTTTGAGAGTAATCCAAAAGATTGTTTCCAGAGAACCAAATTTCTCCATAGGTAATAACCGCTAATGGGGGCAATAACTGCATAATTGATAGGGAAGTAATAGTCTTTCCACAGCCAGATTCACCTACTAAGCCTAAAACTTCCCCTTGATTTATGGTAAAACTAACATTATTTAAAACGTTAAAGATTTCCCCTTTTTTTGTTTTAAAAGCAATATTTAATTTCTTAATTTCTAATAAATGATTCATTTTCTATATTCCCGATTCAATGGTATAATTATCTCCCAAAAGCCTGAAGTTATTTTCAGTATACTATATACCCAAATACTATATATTAAAGGACACTATATGTGGTGTACTATGATGAAATTTATATTAAATTTGGGCTTTTTAGGTTACAATAATGGTATAAATTTCTAATCTAATATTTCAAAAATAATATTCAATTATCTTGTCTTTAGAATTTTTTGCCTACTACTTCCACACTTCCTTTAATACTCGCAGGATATTTCCACTTAAAACCTTCTCAATTTCTTCATCGGAATAGTTCTGTTTGACCAACCAGCGAAGGACATTTTTGGAAACTTCGGTAGGATTCTCCAATCCTTTGACATATTCTACTTCTTCAAAAGGCTGATCTCCCTGGGTTCCCTTGGTAGAAAGATGGGCTGCATAGGCATGGTGTAAACCGACATGGTCTCCGTAGAGGGTATCGGGACCGAAGGCTATATGATCAATTCCAACCAGATTCTTGATATATTCAAAATGTTCCATATAAGAATAGATAGAATGTTCCTTATGTTTTTCTGTTAAAGTAGTATGGGGAGCAGCTTCGATACCGATAACTCCTCCTTTTTTAGCACAAGCAATAAGGACTTCATCCGGTGCTAGGCGTTTGGAATCCCAGAGGGCTTTGGCCCCCACATGGCTCATAAAAATCGGTTTAGTACTGGCTTCTATCACATCTAAAGTAGTTTGAATTCCTACATGGGAACAATCGATAGCCATACCTACCTTATTCATCCGCTCAACCGCTTTTTCTCCAAAGGCAGTAAGCCCCCCATCATGTTTTTCCTTTAATCCGGAACCTAAGGCATTGGATTCACTGTAGGTGATGCCCATTAAACGGACACCGAAGCCATAGAGGATTTCAATGCGATCTAACTCATTTTCAATGGGAGCAGCCCCTTCGATAACTGGAACCAAAGCAATACGACCTTCCTTGTGTGCCCGATAGATATCATCAACCTTTTCACAGCGAATGATAAAATCCTGATGGGCAAGGTCACACAAACGCATACCCAGGTCAAAGAGGATATCCTCCCATTTCCAGCCTCCCTTGGAGACGATAGTGCAGGTACCGTCCATTAAATTGTCAAAAACACAATCCAGATAAGAATGAGCGAGACCTTCATAAGCTGTTCTTTCTCGACCCTCTCGAGCATAATCAAAAAGTTCCCTAGATAAATCATCGGGAAAAATTTCCGGATGATCATGAAGGGAAATACAGATGGTTTCCTGTGCAAGCTTTTCTACCCTCTTTTCTTCTTCTGGACTCAAGGGAACCAGATATTCCGGCACCCTCTCTAATTCTGATACCATTTTGAAGGCTCTGTAATCCTTCCCCTCTTCCAGATAAGAATAAGCCTGATAATTTTTATATCCAGCTTTAACTGCCATAATCTTTTCCTCCTTTTTAATTGTTAATTATTTCCTGTTGATTTTAAGATATAATAAAAATAATTTATTATGTTTTCATATATATAAAAAAAGCCCGGAAGACAGGTCTTATGGAACCTATCTTTCGGGCTTTTATCCCAAAAGTGTAACATTTTCGTAATGAAAATGCCTACCTCGCTCGGTCCAGCTTCTTTTAAGAACGGAACCCTAGAGGAACTCCCATTTTTTTATGTTTAATTATCGAAATTTTAGCATATAAAATTATTAATGTCAATAAAAGGCAGAATACCACGGGCATGCCCGTGGTATTCTGCCTTTCGGGTTAATAAAAAATTATATTCGTGTTTTCTGATACGATTTTAAATTAAAATAAATATTTCTTATTTCATTATATAATACTATATTGTCTTAAAACAATAATTTTAATTCACGGTAAATATTTCATATTTCGTGTATAATAAGATTTACCGATTGGCCAATTGACCGATTAACCAGGTAACCAATTAACGAATTAAAATAAGCAGGAGAAAATATTTATGATTTCCCTTGAAAATATCAATATCGGCTTCCAGGAGAAAATTCTCTTTGACAATTTAAACTGGAGAATCCCAAGGGGCCACCGCATCGGCCTGGTGGGCAACAATGGTACCGGAAAGACCACTCTATTTCGCACCATCGTAGGACTTATCCAACCCGATAAAGGTAATATTACTTTACCACGAAATCGACTGATTGGCTACCTTCCTCAGGAT
>DASRME010000266.1:0-7224 GCA_035648095.1 Atribacterota bacterium
TATTCACTAACGACTAACGACTGTTTTATTTCCTCTTCCAATAACTGTATCGCCTTATTTAATTGCATATCCTGCTCGCTATCTTCTACCGGTTCTACTAATATATCTGGTTCAATCCCAATATTATTTATAGAGCGCTCGCTAGGAGTAAAATATTCGGAAGTGGTGATAGCAATTCCTGAACCATCATTAAGATTAAAGACTTGCTGCACTACTCCCTTGCCAAATGTTTTCATCCCCAACAATTTTCCTCTTTCAGAATCCTGAATCGCACCAGCTACAATTTCCGAAGCACTTGCACTACCCTCATTTACCAACACGAATAAAGGCCATTCGGGATATTTGTTTCCTCTGGATTCTATAGTAGCCAATATCCCATCTCTATCCTTGATATGAACGATGGGTCCTTCTTTTATGAATTTACTGGCTATCGCTATAGCACTATCCAATAATCCTCCCGGATTATTGCGCAAATCGAGAATAATCCCTTGAATATCACTATCTTTTTTAAATTCATTTAATACTTCTTCTAATTCAGGATCAGTATTCGCATTAAAAGTAGTAATTCGGATATATCCAAGGTTATTATTACTCCCCATTACCTCCTTTTTTACCGCTTTAACTTCGATTATATCTCGGATTATGGTAATTCCTAAAAGTTCCTCTACATTTTCTCTCTTAATTCCTAAGGTAACTTCGGTTCCTTCCTCCCCTCTTAAAATATTAACTGCTTCCTCTAATTCCATTCCTTCTGTTGATTTCCCGTCAATCTCTAATACCCTATCTCCTGCTTTTATTCCTGCTTTATAAGCTGGGGTATCCTCAATAGGAGAGATAATAGTTATTTGATCATCTTTTATTGAGATAATGATCCCCAATCCTCCAAAATGACCTAAAAACATATCTTCCTGTTCCCTTTTAAGGGCTTGAGGATCCATATAACGAGTATAGGGGTCATCAAGAGCTTTAAGCATACCTTTTATGGCTCCTTGAATAACTTTATCTATATCTATGTCCTTCTTTACGTATTCAGATCTTACCAAATTTAAAGCTTCAAAGAAAGGCTCTAAGTTATTAAATATTTCCTCTTGGTTAGTCTTACCATTTGCCCGAACGCTATAGAATAGAAATCCACTTATTATAGAAACCAATACAAAAAACGAAATTAAAGTAATTGTTCTCTTTCTTTTTATATTTATCAAAATTATCACCGTCCAATTTTTAGAATATTTATATTTATAGCCAATTCATAGGGTCAGTAGGTTTGCCTTCCACCCTAACTTCAAAATGTAGTCTGGTAGAGGAAACACCGCCGCTATCACCTACCTGACCTATAGCTTGTTCCTTTTTTACTTTGTCTCCAATTTCTATTAATATTTTAGAAAGATGAGCATACAAAGTAGTAACCCTTCCACCATGATCGATAATTACTATCTGCCCATATCCTTTTATATTTCCAATATAAATTACCTCTCCTGAACCGGCTGCATGAACTACCTCCCCAAGAGGGCCACTAATATCTATTCCAGAATTAAAAGTAAAAGTATTAAATTCAATATTTTTTTGTCTTCCATACCCAGAAATTAATTCACCCCGAATAGGTAGGGCTAAAATTCCCTTTTTAGGTTGTAGGACAACCGTTGGGACTTCTTTCTCGGAAGTCTTTTTAGATTTGTCTTCCTGCTGTTCATAAATTCTTTCTATTATATTTATTATTTCTTGAGAAGATTGCTCTAACTCTTTTAAAGATTTCAAATATGCTTCTTTTTGAGAATCTATCTTGTTAATTATGGATTTTTTAGATTTAACTGAAAATTCAATATTTTCTTTTTCTTTCTCTACCTCTTTTTTTAACAAATTTAATATATCTTTCCTATTCTCCAAGTTTATTTTATTTTCTTCTATTTTTTTCATCTGCTGGCGAATATCACTAATCACTTCAGCATCTAAAGACAAAATATTTTTTGTATATCTGAAACGGGTGAGAAAATCAGAAAAGCTTTCACTGTTAAATAGAATTTCTAAGTAGCCAGTTAAGCGTTGTTTGTATATCTGCCTTAATCTGCTTTCTAAAACTTTAGTCTTTTTCTTTAGCTTTTCTTTTTCAACAACAATTTCATCTTCCGCTGCTTTTATCTCTTTTTGGGCAAACTGTAAATCTTTTTCGATAATTTGCAATTCTTTCTCTGTATCTTGTAAAAGTTTTTCAATTTTATGAAGTGTTTCTAAATAACCAATTTCTTTCTTTTGTAAATTATCAATTTCATTTTTAACACTTTTAATCTGTTGTTCTATTTTTTGTAATCTCCGGTTTTCCTCCTTTATTTTTTGACTGTAGTCTTCACTGCTTTCACCATAGCTAAAAAAAACAGCAAATAAGATGAAAGTTAAGACTAATATTAATGAAGAAAATATTTTCTTATTGATTAAAACTAACCTCTTTTCATACATCTAAATATTTTCCTACCGAAAACATACTCCCCAAAATTCCCACTAAACTCCCTAACAGTGCAATAGCTATACCTATGGGTAATAAATCTATAATGTCCACTACTAATGGTAAAAAAGGAATGATTTGGTGCACTTTATTTATCGCAAAAAAATAAAAATTATATAAAATTATTATGGAAAGAACGCTTGAGATAAAACCCTGTAAAAAGCCCTCAATTATAAAAGGCCATTTAATAAACCAGGAAGTAGCTCCTGCCAAGCTCATTATTTCAATTTCATTTCTTCTGGCATACACTGTGATTTTTATTATATTAGATATAATCAAAATAGCGGCAAAAATCAGGAGAGCTAGTACTAATATTCCCGCTCTTCTAAATAGATAAGTAAAATTTAACAATCTTTCTGCTGTCTCCCGGCCATATTCAACTTCTTCTACTTTTTCAAACTTAGCTATCTGGTTAGCAATTTGTTCAATTACTTTAGGATCTTTTATCTGTATCTCAAAAGAAGCAGGAAGCGGGTTTACTTCAATAGCACTTAGTATATCTTTTTGCTCTCCCAAATCTTTTAATAAACGCTGGTAGGCTTCTTCCTTAGATACAAATTTTACCTCTTTTATCCCATCTATTGAAGCGATGTTGCCTTTTAAATTGTTTAGTTCAACCTCGGAAATTTTATCTTCTAAATAAACTACAATCTCTAATTGGGATTCTAAATTTTTTAGAAAAAGACTGGAATTTATAGAAATTAATAAAAACATTCCAATAATAATTAAAATAGTAGTGATGCTTAATATTGTTGCCATACTCATCAAAGGACTTCTTCTAAAACTAAGCAAAGCCTCTCTAAAATAAAATCTCATATTCTCAAAAATCATCTTAATATATCCCTCTTTGTGTATCTTTTATTATTCGTCCTCGCTCCAACCTCACTACTCGCTTCTTAGCTTTATCAACCATAAGTTTATCATGGGAAGCCATCACAATAGTAGTTCCTCGAATATTTATGTGAAATAGAAGCTTCATAATCTCCCAGGAAGTGTAAGGATCTAAATTGCCAGTTGGTTCATCAGTAAGCAATATTAATGGTTCATTAGCAATAGCTCGGGCAATACATAATTTCTGCTGTTCTCCTCCAGATAATAAATGTGGTTTTATTTTCTTTTTATTTTCCAACCCTACTAAATTAAGGACCTTCTTAACCTGCTGTCTTATCTCAAAATTAGTTGCCCCAATTGCCTTTAAACCAAAGGAAATATTTTCATATACCGTTCTATCATAAAGTAATTTAAAGTCTTGGAATACGATACCTATATTCCGCCTTAAATAAGGTATATAACCGGGTTTAAGTCGAGCTATGTTTATCCCATCGACAATTACCTGTCCCTTGGTAGGAACAATCCCTCGGTAAATCAATTTTAATAAAGTACTCTTCCCTGCCCCGGTATGACCCACTAAAAATACAAATTCACCCTTTTTTATATGGATATTGATATCTCGTAAAGCCTGAATTTTATTGGGATAATTTTTATCCACATGAAACATTCTAATCATATCTAACGGTAACCTCAATAGTTATGGGTTTAAAAACTTAAAAACTAATTCATTATTCATTAGAGCTTTTTCTTCTAAATTATTTACTTTTTCGAGTAAAATATTTTTTATTTTATCATTATTTTTTCTAAGATATTCTATTTTTTCTTGAATATTTTTTAAAGAGATATCTTCATCTATCTCTAATAACAATTCAGATAATCCCAATTCTTCTATAAAATATTTCACTTTAGGATCATAGTTAAAAGCTATAAATGGAATATTGGCCATACTGGAAAATATAATTGAATGAAGCCTCACTCCAACCACCAAAGATAATCGGGACATGACAAAAAGTAATTCCTCAGGTTCAAGCTGTATTTTTAATACCTCAGCCTTGTTCTTCATCAAAGATAATATTTCTTCACTAATATACAAATCTTCGTCAAATTGAAAGGGGAAAAAAATTATTTTTGCCTTGTAATTTTCAATTAAATAATCAGCTGCTTGGGCAAATATTCTTTTTGAATCTGATCCATTGCTTTTATATTCTCTAACCGAAACCCCAATTAAGGGACGATTATCTGAATTAATTAATTCCTGAATATAAGGATAACTATCCATGGTATGGTTAATATTTTTTTTCTTTAATAAAAAAACGGGATCAGAATTCACATATATTGATGGTTTCACCACTTTTAAATTTTCTAATAATTCTTTAGAGGGGTTATCTCTTACGGTAATTAAATCAACCTTATTTAAAATCCACTTTATTAGTTTTTTGTTAACCTGCTTATTTACCGGGCCAATACCCTGAGCATAAATCATAACCGGCACTTTGACTATTTTTGCTATCAATATCAATCCCAGGTAATATAATATGCTCCAGCCTTTTCCGGTTGAATCTTGAAGTAATCCCCCGCCCCCGCTAATAAAAAGATTAGTATCTCGTAAATTACGGATAATATCAATTAAGTGCAGTCGTTCTATGGCTTTTACCTGATGCGCTTGAGAGGTCTTTAAGGGACTATGAGAAAGAACCACTATCCTAATTTGGGGTATCTTTTCTCTAAAGGCTCCAACCATAGATTTAAGAATAGCTTCGTCCCCAGTATTATTAAAACCATAATAACCGGAAATCATTATCTTTGCTATGGTTTTAGACTTTTTTACCATTAATATTTTTCCTAAATATTTTAACTATATAATAAAATATAGTAACTACTATTAATCCTAATGCTAAACCTAACCATATCCCGTTAAAAGTGCGTAGCATCGAAAATAAAAAGGGAGTATGAATATGACAAAAGGTATTAATTAAAGTAACCGGACCTATGACACCGATGATAATTATCGGAATTTTAAATTCTTTTATCTTCATGAAATTCATACTCATTGCTAATAATAAAGCGGGATAACCTATTAAAAATTCTTTGTTTCTGGGTCGAGCGATTAAAGTTTTTTCCAAGAATATTCTTATCTTCTCCTCAATACTCAACACAGGGATAAAAGAAAAATTCCCTGAACGAGAAATATAAATTACCAAGAATACCGCAAAGAATATCATTATAATTACATGTTCAATCAGGATAGGCTTCTTGATATTTTCTAAAATCATTAATTTTCCCTTATTCACCTTCAACCACATTATTATTAGAACCAAAAGAAGTGGGGCTAGATAAGAAACCTTTATTCCGCTAAACTGTTCTATTCCCAACATAAATTTATTATTGCTTAATAAAGCTGCGATTAAAAGAGCACCAGATAAGGTAATTAAAATTATCTTGAAAAATCCGATTAAAACTTCTTTTATCATCAGAAGAAAATTGGGATTATTTTTAGAAATATCTCTAATACTTTCTGAATGATAGCCATTATTATCCCCTAAGAAATATTTTTCATTACTAATAATAGCTAAAGTAGGAAATATTACAGCTGTCAATAAAGCCATTATCTTTATTAGAAAGATTTCCTGATTTAAAAAAAGTAGGACTAAAGAAAATAATATTCCTAAAAATAGCAGAGAATATTGTTGAATTTTTTTTATATTGAAAAGGTCCTTCAAGAAGATTAATCCGCCAGAAATAACACCCAGGATCAATAAAAGAATAAATATTTTTGATTCTTGATAGGAAATAGAAAGAATGCTAGCCCTCCCCGTGCTAAAACCATTCGATTTCAACTCTTCTTTTATAGTTTCAATATACGATACATTCTCTTCAATAAGATTTAAGTCAGATTTCATAAAGGGCTTGATGTAAAAAATTCTCACTTTTCTTTCTTTGGCAGCTCTAATCCATCTTTCTATGGCTTTCTGTTTAGAAATGATTTCCATCTCTTCTTTGGTAATACTATGAACTCTAACTGCTAATTGACTTGCAGAGTGAGCAATTGTTTCGATTCCTTTTTGACCGGCAAATTCTATAATTCCAAAGGGATATCCTTTTATTTTTAGAAGTTCTGCGGTGTGAATTAAATTTTCTTTTAATGGATAACCCAAGGCTGTTTCTCCCTCAAAAATTATTCCCGAAATCTTTCCGACTTTATCACTTTCTTTAAATTTAAACTCTATGTCTTCCTTATTAATTTGAGAGAAATTTTTAAAACGTAAAATGATTTGAAATCCTAAATTTCTTACTAATTCAATATCTTCTTCTGAAAATCCCAAGCCTAAATCAATAAGTTTTTCTTCGCTCCCTTTTACTTTTAAACCTATATAAGGGAAAAAACCTAGATCTCTTACTAAATTTTCACCCAATTGTCTTTGTAAATTATTCTTTACTCTTAAATAATCGTTTTTATTATTGAATATAATATAAGCTTCTCCTGATGAAGATTGGAATTTTTTAAAGGGATCAATTGATTTTAAGAAGAAATTTAATTTATCAAATTCTCTATCAGAAAAAAAGAGTATCTTTCCAGACAAAGTGAGGCTTTCAAGAGTATCTTCGTGAACAGCTATTGAATTAACTCCAGAGTTTTTTATTTTAGATAACAATTCAATCTCATCATAACCTTCCTGGTAAGACAATTCTCTCAATTCATTCAGACTCATAACCAATTCTACTTGCTTAAAATTACTCTCTAATTTAGAACGATTATAAGTTATAATTCCAGCAATTACTAAAGCAACACTAATGAAAAAAATCAAAACCGAATAAAATTTTTTAGACATCATAACATTTCCCTTACCTTCACTTAATTTCTGATAAACTGAATAGTATTTTAGCATATTTATAAT
>DASRME010000267.1:0-7676 GCA_035648095.1 Atribacterota bacterium
CAGAGTTCTAACATGGTTAGACACTGTTCCGGCACTACAACCGCTAATTTTAGTTAGTTCTATACGAGAAATAGGACCTTGCTTGCGAATTGCTTTAAAAATACTACTTAAATTCCATTTTCTGACTACAATTGAGTTTCCTAACATAATTTTGCTTTTATTCATTATGTAAAATTTCTTTCTTTCCTTTCTAATTTGTTTGTAAATATATATAATAACATTAATAACATAAAATTATTATTTAAATATTTGTTTCCGATGTCTTTCTCGCATCAGGAGTTATTTTTCTTGGATGCAACATCTACGTAAACTGTAAAATTAGGACTCAACCCTTCTAAAGGAGGCTTAAATAACCAAGATTAACTGTGAAAAGGTCTTTATTTTTA
Source organism: Atribacterota bacterium (assembly GCA_035648095.1). Classification (GTDB taxonomy): domain Bacteria; phylum Atribacterota; class Phoenicimicrobiia; order Phoenicimicrobiales; family Phoenicimicrobiaceae; genus Sediminicultor. Next base: position 387 of record DASRME010000267.1, read on the forward strand.
AATCTTTTTTTAAAAAATAGTGCTTTTTATGAGCAAACCCTTATATATTATTTTAATATCTTATAAAGATGAGAGCACAAATAATATCAATGTGCTCTCATCTTTTCTAGTTATACTTTAAAATGTCGATTCTGGCTCATAGTAATCTTTTGCATTTTCTTCAGTTATTAACTCAGCTTTTAAGATAATTTTAGAGGGGATCTTAGTTTGGTAAAAACCGTTCAATTTCTCACCTCTTAAAGACATTACAGCACAACTTATACCTGTTGCAATCATCGAAGGTGGATAAGTAACATCTGCCCGGACAAGGGTATCCCCATCCATTATCATTTTGATAATGTCTTTAGAACCTGCACCACCTAACAATATTTTTATATCATCACGGCCGGATTCTTTATAAGCCTGTAAAACACCCTTTAATACATCATCATCTTGACACCAAACTGCATCAATGTGATCATATTTCTGTAGGTAATTTTCCATAATTTCCAGCCCCTTCTGTGTATCCCAGTAAGCTGGTTGTGAATCCATTATCTTAATCCCAGGGTATTTTTCTATAACAGCATTAAAGGCATCTACCCTTTCAGCATTGATAACACAGGGAATACCTTCCATTACCAATATATCACCCTTACCATTTAATTCCTCAGCTAACCACTGACCACAAGCTTGGCCAAGACCTGGATTATCCCCAGCAATATAAATATCTTCTACCGGTTTTGTTAAACCCCTATCAACTGATACAATAAAAATACCTTCTTTACTGGCTTGTTCAACTATAGGTGTTAAAGGAGCTGAATCATGGGCAAGAATAACTAAGGCATCGATACCTTTAACCATTAAATCCTCAACATTAGCCACTTGCTGTGATGCATTTTCTGCAGTTACAAAGAAAAATTCAATATCAGGGTCTTTTGCTTTCCATTCATTAATTGCCTTTTGTGCATACCAAACAATACCACCTGTCCAGCCATGATCTGCAGAAGGAGTTGAAACACCAATTTTAATTTTTTCAGCTGCCAGGGAACCTACAGATAAAAGCAAAGCAAAAATTAAAACTAACGACAAAATAATAGTAATTTTTTTCATAAAAATAATTCTCCTTTTAATTTATTATTATTTTATTTAAAACCACTTAAAACCACAAAAAACAAAATACTTCATTAATTTAATAATTACTATAACATAATATAACACCTCCTTTTTGAATTAAATTCCGCGGTCTTTACGCTGTAATAAAACTGCACCAATAATAACAAGACCTTTTACTGTACCTTGCAAATATGGAGATACACCAAGCATATTAAGCATGTTGTTAATGATACCTAATGTTATGACACCAATTAATGTGCCGATAACTGAACCGCTTCCACCGGCCATTGATGTTCCACCAATTACTACTGCGGCAATAGCATCCAGTTCAAAACCACTTCCAGCATTTGAAGAACTTATTGAATTAAGCCGTGAAGATAGTAAAACCGATGCAATTGCAACGTTAAACCCAACAATTACATATGAAATAAATCTGATATAATTAACCTTAATAGCTGAATATTTTGCCACTCTTTCATTAGAACCAACAGCACAGATATAACGTCCGTAACGGGTATGATTTAATATAATACTGAAAAAAACTGTAAATCCAATCAAAATCCAGGCTGGTATCGGTATACCAAGAAAATAACCCATACCCAGTTTAGGATAAATGTTACTAATCGACCTGAATTCACCTGCACCACTAATATAGAGAGTTAACGAACGAAAAATAGCCATTGTACCTAAAGTAGCAACAAAGGGAGCTACCTTACCTTTGGTAACTATTAAACCATTTATTGCTCCAAACCCTGATCCAACCAGAATACCTAATATAATGGCAATTATAATTGCCATTAGCCCACCACCAAAATAATTTAAGACTAGGATAACAATTCCTCCAACCAGTGCAATCATTGAACCAACTGATAGGTCAATTCCACCGGAAATAATAACAAAGGTCATACCCAGAGCAATTATTCCTGTATAGGAAACCTGCCTTAAAATATTTAATAAGTTTCTGGGCTTAAGAAAATATGGACTAGTAATTGCAGATATAATAAATAAAACAATAAGTGCAATTAAGGGGCCATATTTACTAAAGTCAATTTTACCGATCTGATTGCGTATATTAGATTTTGATTCATTATCAACTATAACTTTATTATCCATTTTAACTAATCCCTTCCTTCAATCCAGTAGCATAATACATAATTTCTTCTTCATTAATATGTTCACCCTCTAAAATGCCAGTTATACTTCCTTCTCTCATTACAACCACCCGGTTACACATCCCGATGATCTCTTCCAGTTCCGAGGAGATAAAAATGCATGATATACCAGATTGAACTAATTCATGTATAAATCGGAATATTACCATTTTGGCATTAATATCTATACCACGAGTCGGTTCATCCACAATAAAAATATCAGGTTCAGTATCCAGGCTCTTTGCAAAAGAAACTTTTTGCTGATTGCCTCCGCTTAAATATATTAATTTACTTTTTAGCGAAGGTACCTTTATATTAAAGTTATCAATATAATATTCACATTTTTCATTTTCCTTTTTATGGTCAATTAATATTTTTGAGTATTTTTTCAGAGATGTTAAAGTTATATTACTAACTACATCAAATTCAGTTAATACTCCTGTACCCTGTCTATCTTCTGTTAAATAGGCAATTTTGTTATTAATAGCTTTATCTGGTGAGTTAATATCCCTCTTTTTACTGTTAATATATATCTCTCCAGTTTTCTTCTTACGAATACCCATTATCGTTTCTGCCAGTTCTGTTCTTCCAGCACCAACCAGGCCAGCAAAGCCAAGGATTTCACCCTTATATAATTCAAAATTAATATCTGATAGTAAACCAGGTATTGAAAGATTTTTTACCTCCATAACTATTTTTTTATTAATGGCGGTTTTTTCAGGAAATAACTGATTAAATTCTCTTCCAACCATACGGTTAGCCATTTCCTGCCCATCAATATCTTCTATTTTATCTAAACTGATAAAATCACCATCTCTTAAAACCATAACCCGGTCACAAATTGTCTTTACTTCCTTAAGTTTATGGGAAATATAAACTATTGTAACTCCCTTTTCCTTCAATCTCTTCATCAGATTAAATAGTATTTCAATTTCATAAGAGGTTAAAACTGTTGTCGGTTCATCCATAATGAGCAGTTTTGAATTATAAGCAATTGCCTTAGCAATCTCAACCATCTGCTTCTTAGCTACACTTAAGTTCTGTATCTTTTCATCCGGAGGTATCTTAGTTTCAAGTTCATGTAATAATTCCTGTGTTCTTGTTTTCATATACTCCTTATCAAGCAAAAATCTAGTTTTCATCTGTTCTTTGCCAAGAAAGATATTTTCGTATACATTCAGATCTTCAACCAGGTTAAATTCCTGAGGAATAGTACTAATTCCAATCTTTTTTGCTACTTCATGGCTCATTTTGACACTTTGACCATCAAAAATTAGTTGTCCCTCAGTAGGTTGATAAGTACCATTAATAATTTTTATTAAAGTTGACTTTCCGGCACCATTTTCACCAATAATACCAAAAATCTCCTCTTTATTTAATTCAATATTAATATTATTAAGCACCCTGACACCTGAGAATTCTTTACTTATATTTACTGTTTTAAGCAATACTTCTTCCATTAATATTCTCCCAGAACTTAGTTCCCCATTGCATCATCAAAAGCAGTTTTATTAGACTTAAAATCTACTTTCTGTACAAATGCCAGGGATTCTTTCGCTCCATAAATTCTGTCCATTCCACTATCTTCCCATTCAACAGAAAGTGGACCACAATAATCAATGTTGTTCAATTCACGAATTATTTTTTCAAAATTAACATCACCATGACCCAGTGAACAGAAATTCCAACCACGTCTAGTATCGCCGAAGGTTATATGAGAGCCTAAAATTCCTGCTTTTCCATCCAGGGTAACAGAAGCATCTTTCATATGAACATGATAAATGCGTTCCGGAAAATCCCTGATTAAAACATGAGGTGTCATTCCCTGCCAGATTAAATGACTGGGATCAAAGTTAATACCCAATGTCGGCCTATAATCAAAGACTTCAAATAAATGTTGGGTAGTATAATAATCATAGGCAATTTCCGTAGGATGTATTTCCAGAGCAAATTTAACATTATTCCGGTCAAATTCGTCAAATATAGGTGTCCATAATCTCACAATTTCTTGATATCCTTCTTCAATCATCTCTTCAGTTGTCTGTGGAAAAGAATAAAAAAATTTCCAGATTGGAGATCCAGTAAAACCCGTTACAATAAAACATCCCATATTTTTAGCAGCTCTGGCTGTATATTTCATTTCATCAATAGCCCATTTCCTGATTCTTTCAGGATCTCCTTTGACTTCTTGAGGCGCAAAATTATCCAGCCTTTTGTCATATAAATCACCAACACATTGTCCGGCAAGATGATTAGCTAATGCCCAGCACTTTAAATTATATTTTTTAAGGATTGCTTTTCTTTCTTCAACATAAGCCATATCTTCTGCAGCCTTTTTAACATCCATATGATCGCCCCAACATGCAATTTCTAAACCATCATAACCAATTTCACTCATTAATTTACATACCTCTTCAAAAGGCAAATCTGCCCACTGTCCCGTAAAGATTGTTAATGGTCTATTCATTCTATAAACCTCCTTAAAATATTAAAACTATTAGAATTTTGTTTTAAAAATCTACCCATATCGAACCTTTTTTTGAACTTTCAACCGCTAAATTGATAAATTTAACACCGCTTATACCATCATAAACCGTCGGATAATCATAACTCTCTTCTTTAAAATTGAAATCTGATTTTTTAGATAGCAATGCATCTGCAAAATTTTTATAAATATTGGCAAATGCCTCATAATAACCTTCAACATGACCACTTGGAATTCGTACATTATTAACTGCCAATGGATATATTTCATCACGTCCTCTTGATAACTTCTCTTTTGGTTTACCAAGATATGCAACTTTCAAATAATTAGGATCTTCCTGTCGCCATTCGATGCTACCCTTTGTACCATAAATTCTTATCTTCAGATCATTATCATGTCCAATTGCAATCTGTGAACACCAATAAAAGCCACTTGCACCATTATCATATTTAACCATAATACCAGCGTTCGTATCTAAAACCCTGTTTTCGCCTATTATATCTAATTTAGCACAAAGGGATTTAATCTTTAATCCAGTAATATAAGATACAATATTTTCAATATGGCTTCCAATATCTCCCACACAGTTAGAACTCCCTGCCATTTTGGGATTAGTTCTCCATGCTGCTTGATTGTTTCCTTCATTTTCTACGGTAGTAGCAAGCCATTCCTGAGGATATTCAGCCATAACCATCAGGATCTTTCCTATATCTTCTTGACGAATCATTTCACTGGCCTGTTTAACCATTGGATAACCAGTATAAACATAGGTAACACAAAAGAGAAGTTCTTTTTCTTTTGCTAAATCAGCTAATTCTTCTGCTTCTTTAACTTTAAAACATAAAGGTTTATCGCAAACAACATTAATACCATTTTTCAAAAAGGTTTTTGCAATCTTATAGTGGACATAATTCGGAGTTACAATTGAAACAAAATCAATTTTATCCTTCCTTGCTGCCTCTTTTTCAGCCATTTCTTCAAAGTTTTTATAAAGCCTTTCGGTCTCTAAACCTAACTTTCCCCCTGTAGATAAGGTATTATCATAATTCCTGGAAAAAGAACCTGCGACTAACTTTATTTTCCCATCAAAATTAGCAGCTTTACGGTGAACATCACCAATAAAAGAACCAGTTCCACCACCAACCATACCATAACGTAAAACTTTACTTATAGTGTTTATTTCTTTTCCTTTAATCATTTTTTTCGCCTCTGTATTAATATTTTTTTACTTAAAGAATAAAATATTACTTGGGATCAGAAAACTATATTTTCTGTATCGTAATAATCGTGTTAGCCAAGTTTATGTTTTAAAAATATGCATCCCCCCTTTTCTGTTGTTTAATAGTAACCTGCAGGTAGTTTTAGTATTATGGTTAATGCATTTTTGAGATAACTTTTTACTATTTTTACTAATCACTCTTTATACATTCGGTTAAAGTATTTTTGAGCATTTGTCAGAGCTTCTCTCATAATATCTTCTGCTTTGGCGGTTTCTCGGTCAGCAAGGTATTTCATTAATTGTTCTTTATCCAGTTCTTGAGCTGCTTGTGCACATGCCTCCCAGCTTAGTACACTCCTAATCACTCTATCGATTCCCTGTTCTTCATTATCATATGGCCTTACCTGCATATCGTGGCCTTTCCAGCGATTAAAACCTGCTTCCTGGATTAAACCTGCTATGGCTATATTCATACCGTTAACCCTTGTTCCATGATCGATATCATATTTTCCCGGTCCGCCAAGAATGATACCATCATTATAACCCTGACTATTTAAGTGCATGTGAACTAAGGCATGATTATCTATTTCTTCAACCGTATCATAAACATGGTCAAGCCCTATCATTTCTGAATGACCAAACTCTTTGTTCACACCTTTTTTGTTACGGGAAATCTTAAACTCTTCTTCTAATTTATTCCAAAATACCAGGGCACTGGCAACGGTTGGAATCAACAGAGCCGGATGCCCTTCGTTGGGTTTTGGTTCTAAGGCAAAATAGAGATTTCCGCCCAATTTTTCTTCATATTTGCAAAGTTTTGCAATGCTCTCCTTAAGATTCTGATACATTTGGGAAATTCCTATAGATGCAAGGTCATAACCAAACGAACCATTCCAAAGGATAAAAGTTGGCCATTTTAAAGGATCGGGATGCCAGGCTTTTCTAAGGGGTCCGTAAGCAAGACTGACTGTTCTTTTTCCAAATTCTTCTGCTGATTTTCTCTCCCCGGGATCCAGGGAAGCTATACCACCATAAGCATAATGTTTATGTGCTCCCGGGGTTACCATGGCCAGATATATATTAGAATCTACTAAGGCATCGGCTATTTCCGGGGCGGTCTTTTCATCAAACTCAAAATCATAATGCATTTCAATCCCCAACTCTACATGATCCGGTAATCTCGGTGCAATTCTATTTCTTATCAGCTTAATCATATCGACAGTATTTAGATTTTGCGAATTCCATTCTGGTCTCATATCATCCGGGACAAAACCGCCCTTTCCTGCATTGAATGTCCATCGGCAGATACTATGTAATGATTTATTTTCTTTCATTTTTTTACT
>DASRME010000268.1:0-2182 GCA_035648095.1 Atribacterota bacterium
CTTTTAAAATAGCCATAATTAGTGATATTCTTTGTACAGTCTTATTTCCTGCAATATTTATCAAGAAGGTCACTACTAATAATAATACCCCTAACAAAGGAACCCAAAAACTCCCTGTGTTTCTGCCAAAAATCTGCATGGTATAGGTGCCAAAAGTACGAGCCACCAGGCTTTGGTTTATAATCATGGCAAACACCATTAACAAAGCCGAGCCTACTGCAATGGTGGTTTTACCGTAAGCTTTTATTAAAATCATGGCAACACCCCCCGAAGAGGGATAGGCATTAGATACTTTTATGTAGGAGTATGAACTGAAGCTCACTAAAATTGCTCCAACCAAGAATATGAATGGGAACCACTCGCCAGAAAGTTCTGCTACTTGTCCCAGTAATGCAAAGATGGTAGCTCCAATCATAACTCCTGTTCCCAATGAAACAGCTCCTATTAATGTTAAGCTATTTTTTTTGTAATTGTCCATTTTTGACCCTCCTGAAAAAGGTAGACTTCTAACAAGGTGAAATTTATGAAAATCTGTTCATAATCAAGTCCGCTTTCCTAAGTTCTTCCTCTCATATACGCAATAATTCGATATTTACAAAAGCAAATAATCGCCTTTTTCCTTTACAAGAATAATAAGCAATCTAGCGAATATTTAACTGATTAACTATATTTTAGTTTACCTAATTAACTTTGTCAAATTGGTAACTGCCAGTCGCGCACGGCAATTATTTAAGTTACTTCTCTTTAGTGATATTGCTTTTCAACAAAAGATTTTCAAAAACTACTTATCCTATGAAGTATGATTCAAACCCTCCCTTTTATCTAAATTCAGCCTATGAATACGCGTTTACTGTAACAGCATTGACGAATGATACCATGTGAATTTATTAGTAAAAAAGGATTAGACTAATCTGACCCACGTGTTTTATACAAGGCTTAAAAACGAATTCCCTTATAATAAGCAAGTAGATGGTAACATGTTTAATTATGGGGTATAAAGCAAATACCTATGAAAATTGGCTGTGATTAAACTAGAGTCGGATAAAGCCATCACTAAATGAGTCTCTGAGAGCAGCCTCTTATCATTTTTGAGTTCTTTAAGTTTTTTAGTGGTCAATCTCTCGGGATCTTTATCTGTGCAAATTCAGGTTCAAATATTGTTGGTGTTGCAAATGCCTCACCCGAGTGAATAATTTTTATAATGCACTTTAGCAACTTATGAGCAGTTGCAAAAATTGCGACATTCGGGTCTTTATGATTTTCAATAACTAACCGATTGTAATAGGCGGTAAAATATGCCGAGTTACTAATAATGAGAATAATCTTCCAAACGGAACTGATCGATTCAGAATTAAAATTTGGGACAAAAGCAATAATCAACTTATATATGACAACGCATTGAATTCCGAAGGTATCGTAGACTTGCTACAAGATTCAACACTCATTCGTGGCAATATAGTCATTCACAAGAAATAAACAAATTGAAAGCAGGAATCATTCGTTGATGGGACGTCGATGAATTATTCCTGCAAGATTAAGGATAAGGTCGAAGGACTCCTTGAAAAGTCAAGTTGGAGAGTGAAAAAAATAAATGACATACTGTAATATGTTGATTTAATATAAAAATTAGCCGCTTTTTAACCACTAGCTTTTTTATTGAAACAGTTTGGAACATTTATGATTGTTGTGAAAGTATTGAAAAATAAACGTTTTATAATTTTCAAAACATATCGAAAAGTAAATTTTGACTCCCGCCGCCTTCACCATATTAGTACACAAATATTGATACAATGCAAACCCCTTGATTTCAAGGGGTTTTGTTATTTGTATGGGTCAGGAAAAGTTGATATGTGTGAAAATGTAAAATGTAATATACAAATGTACAAAAGGGATGCGGATAAAAATTATTGCATTTTGCAAAAATACTACGGACGAATTATATAGTAAAATATTTACTATATTTACTATTTACAAATACATAATTACATAATATAGTAAATTAAAGTAAATAATAATATCTATAGAAATGTTTAGAAGGCAAAGATAGAAATTAATATTGAGATTGCAATTAGTATTTTTTTTATAATAGTTGAATTAGAAAAGGGTATACAAATGACAATGGCAGCGCCTATATCGAGTCAATAGTGCTCGAATGCGTTGAGGATTATAGTGAGCCTTTAAG
>DASRME010000269.1:0-2056 GCA_035648095.1 Atribacterota bacterium
TCTTTGTCCACAGGTCCGATAATGGTAGCTAACCCCATATCATGCATAGCTAATGAAGTAGGAATTCCTGCACGACTTCTATCTTCATGTTCTTCTTTAGAAAATGCTCTCCATTCTGGTCCAGTTTCTTCAATTCTTTCATTAATTACAAAACCACAATTCCCACAAAACATCTCCCCAGTAGAATTGTCAGTCACCATCGGACCTTTGCCACATCGTGGACACCGATCGCCAAAAAGCGATATATCTTTAACCATTCATTTCACCACAAAACTTTTTAATAACTAAATCCGTACTATTTATCTTTTATTCTAACATATAAATATTACCCTAATAATACGCTGGAGTTTCAATATTCTATTAAATTTATCCTAAAAAGATCAGGAAATATTTTCTACGAGGGACCAAATAATCTATTGTGTTTCAATTGCTTCGTGGTTAAATCCTTTTTTCACTAAATAGCTTTTAACATCTTCACGATGGTCACCTTGTAACATAATAAAACCATCCTTAGCAGTTCCACCACAGGCAAATTGGCTTTTAAGCTCTTTAACAATATTATGCATATTGGTTACTTTAGGATCTATTCCTTCTATCATAGTTGTAGTCTTTGAAAATCTCCGAGTTTCAAGGCGGATTATAATTCTTGTCTCTTCTTTTTCTAGTTCACCACAAGGACATAAATCGTCTGGTAATCCACATTTTTTACATATAACCGCCATATTATATTTATCTATACTTTTCTTAGCTTCTTATTAAGCCTTACCCACTAAGCTTATAGATTCTAAATTCGCTGAATAATATATTTTTAATAAACGATAGCTATTTAAGTAATAAGGTTTTATGTTTTATGAATTGAGCAGTAAGAAGAAAAATGCACCGTTACCAGCCTCAAGTGCCGGATTGTTAAGATTCTTTGAGGATGAAACTAAAGGTGTAAAAGTAAAACCTGAAGTTGTTCTTGGAGTAACAGGAGCTTTAATTGCAATTTCTATCATCATCAGAGTCATATTTCCGGTGGTAGGAGCATAACAACTCACTAGCATAAGATGGAAAATGGCCCTGACAGTGTATCTAATATTCACAGAAGATGGTCTCTAACTAGAATTAACTTTTCTTCATATAAAATTTCTTTAGTAATATCAATAATTAATTCTTTAATTATTATAATATTTTTTGATCATTTTTATCTAACACTGAATTTAATACAAATAGTTGTTTTTACAATAACAGGAATATCTTTTCTAGTATTCAGTTATTTCTTAGATCTATATTTGTTAAGAAAAACACCCGTTAATAAAATATCCAAAATTCTGCATGTTTCAGCTTTTTCAAATCTGTTATGGTTACTCATCCTGATCTTGGGATATCTTGCTTTTATTATTTTTCAAAAAGAAATCCCTCCAAAGGAATACTTGCTTGAGGGGATGATGTTAGCGATTGGGCTAAGAATAGGAATATTTAATTCAGTTTTTGGGGCTAATTTACTACAAGCGATAAAAACAGCAGTAATTCAGCCTATAGTTTTCCTCTTTTTAATTATTCCTCCTTCTATAGTTATTGAATTTTTTTTTGATGTTGCGGCAATTTCTTTTGGTTTAATTTTAATAGGATTAGGTATAGGATGGACGATACTTGCAGACAGAGCAGGAAGACCAAATTTACCGAGTACTTTTGCACTTCTTCAGGCCTTCCTTTCAGCATGGACAGAAAACAAGGTAGAAAATATAGAAAAAATTTTGTTAGCCAAGTCTAAAGATGAATTGGTTTATACTCATATTATAAAATTTATTAACAAACAACATCATAACCTTTATTGGGTTTTACCCAATATACATCCTGGTCCTTTTAAAGAAATTGGTGGAAGTAATCTCCCTTATCAAATATATAACCATTTTTCTCAAAAAGCAGTAGTATTTCACAGTGCTTCTGACCATTCCTTGAACATTCCATCAAAGGGCGAAGTGGTAAAATACCTACAGTCATTGTCTAATACAAAAAAGAGATTAGATTATGGAAATACATGCTCAATACCTATTCAAATAAAAAATAAAAA
>DASRME010000270.1:0-5744 GCA_035648095.1 Atribacterota bacterium
ATCAATCATAAGAGGCATAATCGCTTCAGTTTGTTTCCAGGTCAGAGATACACCATAGTGCTTAATCACACATCCAGCAATAAATATACGGGCATACCCACTAACACTAAACTTCTATTTAATGTTTCTTAAAACAAGGAGGACTTATTGCTCTGTAATCTAATAAATTATTTTGGATATCTATACCTGTTAAGTGGCTAAAGCTTTATACCGCTTCCACCCGCTAATATTTATTGGTTTTACTCCCTTTTCCCCATATCGTAGGACAGGCGTCTCGCCTGTCTATTTAACCCTGTCGTTGCCATTCTCCCTTCTGTCATTGCGATGGAGTGAAACGACTGAAGCAATCTCTACTTGTAACTCGAAACCTGCAACCTTCCCCCTAAAACGTCTCCTTCGAACTAAACCTCATAATCGCCGTCCTAATAATAATCTTAATATCTAACCATAAACTCATATGCTCCACATAATACTTATCACACTTTACTTTTGCTGCTAAATCCTCTCCCCCGGTTTTCATTATCTGCGCATACCCGGCAATACCCGGCCTAACCCTACAAATCCCCGCCTCAGTCCTCATCTTAATCAACTCATACTGCCTATAATGAGGAGGCCTGGGCCCAACTAAACTCATCTCTCCCCTTACCACATTAAATAAATTGGGCAGTTCATCTATTGTAAACCGCCTTATTATTTTCCCCACTCTGGTAACATACGAACTTTCTTCTCCCAAATCCTCTTTTGCCCCATCCGGCGCCCCCACACTCATACTCCTGAACTTATAAACCATAAAATTTTTATTATCTTTCCCCACCCTCTTCTGCCTAAAGAAAACAGCCCCCGGGGAATCTAACTTGATTAAAATTCCCACCACCACAAACAAAGGAGCTAAAATAATTAATAAAATTATAGAAAAAAACAGGTCGAATGTTCTTTTTATCATCTTTCATTATATCCCAATGCAATCTTTTAAATTTCTAATGAATAACATAAAAAAATAACTCATTTATTAAAATTAATTATTTTTATACCATTCTACTGATTCTTGTAAACCTTGTTCTAAGTTATATAAGGGTTTAAATCCCAATATCTTTTTAGCTTTATCGCCCGAATAACAATTGTCAGAACCGATCGTTTTTATAAGTTTAGATAGTGTTAAATTTATATTTTGCTTTTCTATAACTTTTCCTAAAGATAAAGGTATTTTAAAACGCAATGTAGAAACATCCAATATTTTTTCTAATGTATCTAATATTTTAGAAAAAGTATAGAAATTCTCTCCAATATTAAAAATCTCACCAACTGCTTCATCTCGTATTGCAGCTAACATCGCTGCCCCTATTACATCCTCAACATAAACCATTGTTTTTCTATTCTTTCCTTTTCCTACCATAGCACTTATATGTTTTCGAATAAGTTTTGTTAATAATTGTAAATTACCATGGTCGTATGTACCATAAACACTGGTTAATCTCAAAATAATTATGGGAAAATTATATTTTTGATAAGCTTTAATTAAAATATTCTCTGCTTCTAATTTTGTTTTGCCGTAGGTAGTAGATGGAGTACTTATCTCAGTTTCATCAATAGTCCGCCCTTCTATATCACCATAAACAGAGACTGTACTAAAAAATATTAATTTCTCAACATTATTTTTTAAAGCAAGTTCTGCTAATTTTTCTGTAAGATTAACATTTATTAATCTATACTGTTTTACATCTTTTTCCAACCGGTCATGAACTTTTGCTGCCAAATGAAATATAACATCTATTTTGTAATTTGAAAAAAGATTAATTAAAAAATCATCTTTCGCTAAATCACCACTAACTTTTATTAGCAACTTGTTTTTTGGCAATCTATTCAAAAGTTTAAAATTTCTACCAACTGCAATTACATTACAATTTTGTTCAAGAAGCTTTTTAGTTAAATGGTAACCTATAAATCCAGTAGCACCAGTAATTAAAATATTCTTTCCTATTAAATTTATCTTCACAAACTTCCACCTCAATTATAGATTTATTATTATCTATTCTCCAATCAATTACTCGATACTTTTAATTAATAACATAAAACCTTTAAAATATTTTCCAACCCCATTTATTAAAATATTTTATAGCAGATATAAGGACAATAATGAAATATTTTATATTTTTATGTGAACCGCGTTCCCATAAATGGACTACACTTATATAAGGATAAAATACACTTCTTGATATTTCTGTTACTCTTCGAGTTATATCCGCATCTTCAAAATACATAAAAAAATTTTCGTCAAAACCACCGATTTTTTCCAATATATTTTTTCTAAACAGCATAAATGAGCCAGACAAATACGAAACATCCATGATTTTATTATAACCCGTTTCTTTCATTTCAAAATAATCTATTCTGTTTTTAAATAAATTTTGTATAAACTCTGGCGCAAACCTTCTTATGCTTAAATCAAAAAGACAAGGCGATCTCTTACATAAATATTGTACCCTTCCATCAGGAAAAATTATTTTTGGAGAAACTAAGCCAACCTCAGGATTTGCTTCCATAAAATTTACAAGTTTTTCAACAGAGTTTTCTGTAAAAATAATATCAGGATTTAAAACTAAATGATATTTTCCTCTTCCTAATTTAATAGCTATGTTATGTGCAGCGCCAAACCCAATATTTCTGTTATTTTTAATCAATCTTATATTTTTGAAATCTTTTTCTATAATGCTAACAGTATTGTCAGTTGAATTATTATCAACAATAATTAATTCAAAATCAATATTATTTATATTTTTAAAAATATTCTGAATACATTTTTTAATAATTTTATCATTATTATACGTAACTATAGAAATAGAAACCATCAAAATTTTACCTCAATATAATATTTAACTTAATTTTTATATTTTTCTAAATTATTTATATTTATCTTTCCTAATAATTCTTCTCCAGCCATTTCCTATATTCCCCGCTTCTTTTACTATCTATCCAATCCTGATGAGCCATATACCATTTAATAGTGGTATCTAATCCCTCTTCAAAATTAAATCAAAAGGAGTTGATAATAATTTATATAGATATTGTATTTCTCAATTTGGATAAAGTACTTTTGGCATAACAAGCTCTACATCTGGATTATTTTCCATATAAGTAAAAAGTTCTTCTAAAACTCCTTGTTCAAAATAAACATCAGGGTTCAGAACGAGATGATATTTTGCACTGATTTTTATGCTTTTTCGCATGGCAATATTATGAGCAACACCAAATCCAAGATTTGAAGGGTTAAAAATATATACTATCTTATTGCTTAATTTGCCAAAGGTTTTGAGTTCATCCGTAGGTGAATTGTCTATAATAAAAATTTTCTGATAAATTACTTTTTAAACAGTTTGAAATTACTCTCTTTAAAATTTCCTCATTTGTCCTATAAGTGACGATTGATATATTAATCATGCTTATAATCTTCAACTAAGTAGTTTATTAGTTCTTTCCAACTTTTTGCATATGGTTCTTGTATCTCTTTTGATTTGTTAGTTCCAAAATTTCCTTTAATTGCCATTTCCATAGCATTCGCTAACCCTTGTGGAGATAATGGGTCAAAAAATAAAACTTTTTCATAATCTCCGATTGTTTCATAAGCATAAGGAAGGTCAGAAACAATTATTGGTTTTTTAAATATCTTTATTTCTGAGATTGGCAAACCCCATGTTTCTAATTTTGACGGGAAAAGAAGACAATCACAAAGCGAATAGTATTCAAATACCTTATCTCGTGTTTGTAATCCTATAAATTCAATATTTTTAAGCTTACTACACTTATTAAAAACATATTTGGCGTAGCGGTTTTCATTGCCATTAATTGTTAGGTAAATTTTAAAATTAGTTAAACCTTTTTGCAGTAGGATTTTAGAAGCTTCACATATTATTTCAAAATTTTTAAAAACTCTTGGCAAAGCTGGATAAAAAAATATAAAAATTTCTTTTTCTTTTGTTGAGTTTATGGATAATGGTATCTTATCTTGAAAATCTACTACTAGATTTGGATTAGCTACTATAATCTTATCTTTTGGAATTTTAAAAAGTTCAAAAAATTTTTGTCTAATCCAATCTTGTTGCACAATTATATAATTATTTTTTTTAATATTTGTTTTATAAATATATTTATAAAAAACCGTAAAAAGAAAAAATCTTGGTTCGATAATTATCTCTTTTAGATTGCAATGATAAAAAGGGGAAGAATTGTGACAATAAACAGCTTGAATAGTTGATTGTATGTTTGGAGTCATGTCATGCAATGATATCCATAAATAAGGGTTAAGTTCTTTGGATAGTTTTTTGAAATAAAAATACTCATAGTAAAATCTCTTAAAATAGTTTCCCACAGAATCTCTAAACTCTAAAAATTTTATCTTTTTGTATTTTTCAAATAAAATAGTAGAATGTACTAACGCTATAATTTCATATTTGTCAGAATAATCTGATTCCAACACGGCTAAAATATCTTGATAAATACTTAGAGGTCCTCCGGTTCGCAAATTGATACCGGAGATGACAATTTTTTTCATACTGTCTCCCCCTCTTTTTTTAGGAAATCAAATCTCTTAATGACTTTTGCAGGGGAACCAACAGCTATAGAGTAAGGAGGAATACTTTTTGTCACGACAGACATAGTGCCGATGACCGATCCTTTTCCTATAGTTACGCCAAGTAAAATAGAAACAAATTCACCAATCCACACATTGTCTTCAATGATAACAGGAGCGATTGAAAGCTCTCTCAATACTGGAGGTGTGTCTGGATGAGAGTGAATTCCAAGATGACCATATAAACCATGATTGTGATCCGTGATAAAGACCTTACTCGCAATAAGAACATTGTTTCCAATATAGATACTGTCAATTGCACCAATATGAACATAATCATTAATTTGCACATCCTGTCCGAATTGAATACAAACCTTCGACGATTTAGGAAAAGCATCAAGTCTGCAACCCACTCCTGTGGTTAATTGACTACCGAGATTGATGTATTTTTTTCCGCGAATATAAAAAGGGCGCCTAATTAAACGAGATGTTGGAAAAAACAGTTTTGTGTATAAAAGGTCATTGAATAATCGAATAATGCCAAAAAATGAATAATTATTTAACCTATTTAACACCACCGGTAACACCTCCTAATTTATTATATAATAATTGATACTTTTCCGATATTATGTCAATTGAAAATCTTTCACTGTAATATCTTGTGTAAACTAAACTAAGGACGGCTTTTTAGCATATTCTACAGCTCGATTGTCATAAAAATATAATCCAGTAATGACATAGTTTGATTTAGGATTCTTTGGTTTTTCTTCCACAGATAATACCTTTCCGTCATCATTAAATTCCACAACTCCAAATCTTTCAGGGTCTTCTATGTAATAACCAAATACAGTAGCTCGTTCTTTATTTTCAACTGCTTCTTTTAAAATTTTCCCAAAGTTATTTCCATAGAAAATATTATCACCCAAAACCAAGGCACAATCATCTTTTCCAATAAACTCTTCACCAATAATAAATGCTTGTGCAAGTCCATCTGGTGATGGTTGTTCGGCATATGATAGGTTGATACCAAACTCACTATCATCTCCTAGGAGTCTTTCGAAGTTTGGTAAATCAGTTGGTGTAGATATAATAAGGATGTCTTTAATCCCTGCTAACATTAACGTAGATAATGGATAATATACCATTGGTTTGTCGTAAACTGGCAATAGTTGTTTGCTGG
>DASRME010000271.1:0-3426 GCA_035648095.1 Atribacterota bacterium
CCGGGATATTGTATTCCACGGCTACCTCTTGGATCGTTTTTATGTCAGACAATTTCATATTCATGCTCCTCTAAAGAATTCGACAAGCTACAAGTAGTTTAACATAATTTATTTGGAGCCTGTAGGCCACATGAATGAATGAATCAACCTATTTCATATATCAAATTCGCCTTACATCCTTGCGGTGGGCAGATTTTATATTCTAACTATACATCAACGGTAGCGTATCTTCAAATACAATTAACTTATAGACTAATCGACTAGTGGATAAGTTAACTAATATACTAGTTAATTAGTTAACTTATTTACTGTAACGAATATGGGCTTATGTACACAAATCGTCCAAAGGTCCGGTAGAGGGGTGAGTGCCTAAAAACTCAATTTTGAGAATCTACCAGCATCACGATCCGTCCTTGGATGACGGACTTTCCGCATATTTTGCATTATGGACTGCACAGCTAGTCGAAGCAATCGGGAGCAATCGTCATTTATGTTGGCACAACAAAAACACGCTTTCCATGCCCTAAATGATTAGGTTGGAAAACGTGTGAATCATCTCTCATGGTTAAATATAGCAAATTTTGGACAAATGAACTTTTGACTACTTCACATAGTAATACTTATAGGACCCAAGAAACAACCATGCCTCAGCTAATATATAAGTAACAGAATACATCTGGAACTGTTCGGGGTAGAACTAACTAAATGTAAATAATGGTAACATATAGGACCTTTGGCACTAGTAATGAAATAAATAGAATATTATAATATATTTACAGAGGTATCAGGCAAACTTAAACGTTACTAGCAACGGAGCTAACTATGTAGGGGTATGGCAACGATTCGTTATTTTTGGCACCACTAATCAGGAAGCTGAATTTCTATGAATGAAACGCCCAAAAGCATCCTAGTAGTGTCAATAAAATCTGTATTGCCATAAAACAACAAAATAAGGTGGTGATTATATAGAAATATATTTAATTTCATTAAGGTTATTAACTTATTTATAAAATTAATAACCTGTTATTTACCATTAATTAAAATGAAGGAGTGGATTTTGTGAAAATCGGAAAGCTTTTTGTCTTAGTTTTAGCTTTATGCATGGTATTTACATTTACAAATACTGCATTAGCTGCAACTTCAACTACAATGAATTATGATAATACAAATAATTTCTATTATGGTACAGGAAGTTCTGCTAACTATAACTTTCACTTAGAACATTGGCCCGGTTACAACCAATCTCTAGGAACAGAAAATACAACCTATATTGAATTTACCTACAATTATTACGGTACTGGAACAATGGCTTATGATACTTTTGCGGATACAAACGTCTTATACCCTGAATCTCTCCAATTTATTTCTAATAGTCCCCCCCAATCAGATGTGACTGATAATTGGCAATGGCATGGTTCCGAAGTAGATCGAACAGTTATTATGAATGTTGGTTCTTATCAAACAGTTGGTATTTATGCTCCATACACATGGGAACAAAGCTCATATTCTTATAATTGGAATGATTATGGAACATGGGTAGGAGTTTCTAATACATGGGCTGCCACAGGATTATATACATCTAATGGTTTTGCCCCGTTAGTTAATTTTAGCTCTATTTATCTTTCAAATTGATACTAAATTTATTAAATAAAGGGGGTTTCTTTGGAATGAAAAAAACAGTATTAATTTCATTTTTATTGATCTTTATGTCACTCATAGCTTCTAGTGCTGCTTATGCTGGTGTATCTTCTCCTTCAAATTCACAATTTTTTAAACATGAAAAAGGAGTACCAGGTACTCTTTATACTATAAATATGATTGATCAAAATGGTAATAAAATTTTCTCTACTGCCGCAGGAGATTACGAGGCAAACAAAAGATACTATAATGAAAAATTCGGTTTAGGAAAATACTGGAGGAATAGTCACTCACCTATAGAACCTAAAAATATTAAATATCATGCTGATTCATCACTTAAAGATAAGAATTTACCAAAAGTTTATGTAAAATGATATCAATTAAAGTTTAAAAAAGAGTCAAAAGGAGTTGCCATGGTGACTCCTTTTCAATAAAAAAATATTATATAACTCAAGTTTAGCGTAAAAATTTTCCAGCACCAGACGTTAGCAAGGCTTGGTATATAACGATAATATTTTTGTCACTACAGCGTAGTTTGCAAGGATTTTGTTATCTGTTTTAATGCGCCTTTGGTTTCAATAAATTCTTACAGTTACCCATTCGTTTCTCCAGCCTTAATTCGATAGTTTTTCAGGACCTCTTGATAATCCTTACTACAATACTGTGATCCGCGATCTGAGTGATGCATTAGCCCTTTGGGAGGTCGGTGTTTCTCAGCAGTCTCCAATGCCCTTAGACAAAGATCTGTCCTCATGTGGTCTGCTACAGATCATCCAACAATCTCTTTATGGAAAATGTCCTTCACAGTAGCTAGATACAAATGACTTCGAGAATTTTTAGATCTTTTTGCTTTCGCTGGCTATACCCTCGTCCATTCCACTCGTCGTGAGACGTAGAATACTTGTCTTCTCAACCCGATACACGGTGCTAAGTTCCTTTATCATCTGGAACATTACTTCCGGTTGTCTTTGGCGAAGATGGCCGTGGCTTTTTTTAAGATATCTATTGTAAGCGCATGGTAACTAGTAACATTATTTTAAAAGGATGATATTTTTGAATAAAAGAGAAATTATTTCAACTACGATTGTGATTATTATTGGTCTAATGCTTTTGAACTGCATAATCTGGTTATACAATTTAGCATTCCCATCTACAGAAGTTATACATCATCTTAATAAGAATATTTATTATTATTTAGCGGTAATAAGTTCGTTATTTTTTTTATTAGGCATCTTAATGGAATGGAAAAGTGTATTAGCGATTCTTAGCAATAAAATAGAAATAAATAAATTTCTTCTAATAGTAAGTATTTTACTATTATTTGTCTCTTTAATTCCTGTTGCAAAGTGGTATATTTGGTTTAATTTTAATTTAATATCGTTGGGTTGGTTCATAGATGTTTTTAAAAATGAATACACAAGAAACATTATTCCTATAATAGCAGGTATTATTTTTATTCGATCTTTTGCCAATTCAAATTGATAAAATAAGGGTAGGGACAACATAATGACGTAAAACTCACGTTAAAACAACACACAATACATGGTAACAAACATTTTTCACCGTCCTTGAGTCCTGAATGCTCGATAAAAACAAACAACTTTAATTATAACTGGCATAAGTATTATGAGTTGTTTAGAATATATTAATTATCACTACAGCGTGACTTATTTTTACCCAGTAAGTTCCATCTTTAATTTCTTTAAGCTATGGGACTTATACGCACTATAATTGCGACGAAGATGATAATCTACCCTATTTAAGGCTCTCTTTATCATTTTGTCATCA
>DASRME010000272.1:0-7120 GCA_035648095.1 Atribacterota bacterium
CTTTTACCCCTCGTTTTTGGGCATTCTCAAGAGAAAGGAGAATTTCTTTATCGGTAAAGGTGTACATGGCTATATTGATGAAGGCTTCGGCCTGATTAATATTTTGAACGATGGCTTTTTGGGGATTGTCCGAGAGGGAGAAATAGACTTCGGTTTTGGCAAAAGTGGAAATAGATATAGTTATAAAAAGGATGAGGACAAGAAACGGAAGAATACTAAGCTTAGTATTCCTTTTTAGATAGTACATTATTAATGTGCTCTTTTCGATTTAGATTCATAGGGACACACTTTACTTTTCGCCAAGCATTTAATGCGGGACGACAAAAGAAGTCTGTCCCCCATTTTGCATACCCCTACATTATTGCGGGCATAATAAATCAATTGATCTCTTGTAGAAAAACGAGATGTTTGTCTTAATTGGTTATAATCACCTCTTCTATATTCGACATAAGTTTTAAAAATCCTTCTTTTTTGGAAAAATAATTATTAAAAGGGATGGATGGATTCCTGCTTTCGCAGGACTGACATAAGAAGAAGCAGAAATGACAGAGGGAGGGGGAAAGAAATCAAAAAAGTAGCCGGTCCCCATTTTCCCTGTTAATTTTCATTGCGAGCGACTAAAAGGAGCGCGGCAATCTCGTTTAAAAACTAAAAACTAAAAACTGATAACTGAAAACCATTTCCGACGAAGGAGGAAATCCCCATGCAAATGTTAAACCAGATTAATGACATTATTATTGCTCCCCATTTCAACCTATCCGAGTTTGCCTGTCCCTGCTGTCAAAAGGTGATGCTACATCCTATTCTTCTGATGAAATTAATAGAGTTAAGAAAAATATTGGAAAGACCGGTGTCTATTACCTCCGGCTACCGCTGCTCTACCTATAACCGGAAAGTGGGAGGTGTAGGTAACAGTTATCACTGTATTGGACTGGCAGCAGATATCCAGGTAAAAGAGATTAATTTGATTGATCTTTTGGCTTATGCCGAAGAGATAGACTTTAACGGGATCGGATTCTACGAGAAGAGGCATTTCCTGCATCTGGATGTAAGACCTACCATAAAAGCCAGGTGGCAGGAATAGAAAAAGTGTCCTAAAGGTGCCTGGCACCTTTGGGACACTTTTAGAAGGAGGAAAATATGGATATACAGCATTTAACCGAACTCATCGCCAACCAGGGGTTCCCTATCGCCTTGTCGATATTCTTGGTCTTTCGCATCGATAGGTTTATGCAGGAAATCGTAACAGCACAAAAAGAAGGTTATCGTCAGATATTGGAAAACACCAAAGAGATACATCATACGATCACCAGCTTAAACCAGCAGAATCGAGAGTATTACTCTATTCACTTTTCGGAAATGCAGAAAGAATTGACAGGGATGAAGGTGGAGTTGGGGAAAATTAAATAGAGATAAAAGAGATAAAGTAAGTGTGATATATTTTTATAGATTCTTATATTTTCTATAAACCTATTTTATTTGATCCCAAAAATACAGAGGGTTAAAAGAATAGAAACTTCAACGATTTCATTTATTGCTCCCAGTATATCTCCGCTTATACCCCCTATCCTCTTTTGGCAATATTTTAATATCAATAATACTATTCCTATTCCTACCATCACCAGAGGAAGTAAATATAACCTAAATAATGGGATACCTATAACGACCATAGTTAAGCTGGCGAAAATAACCTCTCTCCAGCCAACATAATCCATAAATAATTTACCCATACTATTTTTTAAGCGAGCTGGCTTACCTAAAAAAGCCGCTATTACCATACTCCAACGCCCGATAGCCGGAGTAAAAAACAAGGCCGCATCTTTTAATAATAGAGGCATCTCTGCCAGAAGAACAAACTTTAATAACAAAAGAGAAATCAAGGCCACTACCCCTTTGGCTCCGGTAGAACTATCCTTCATAATCTTTAGTATTTCTTCTTTATCGTGTCCTCCCGAAAATCCATCTACGCTATCGGCAAAACCATCTAAATGCAGGCCTCCGCTTAGCCAGATCCAAACAATGAAAACCAAAGCATCACCCACCAACGAAGAAACAACAAGGTAATAAAATAACCGCCGTAAAAATACCAGCAATATTCCGATTAACATCCCTACAAGTGGAAAGAAAGTCATAGAATTAGCAAAATTTTTTGTTAATGTCTCTTCATTTTGATTACTATTATCAGGGGGAGAAAACGAAATTAGGGGGATGATAGTTAAAAACCGTATAGCTAAAGATAAATCTCTTAAAATTTTCATTATTTGATCAGCCCTTTATCTTTAATGGTATCCCTGAGACCATCATAAAAACCTCATCAGCTTTATCAGCAATGATACTATTTGCTCTGCCCAGGATATCCCGATAAACTCTTCCCAGGGGATTTTCAGGAACTAAACCCATACCAACTTCATTAGATACAATGATTACTTGAGCAGGTACCTTGTAAGAAACCTCAGCTAATTTCTCAATTTCTGCTAAAATTTCTCCTTGCCAATTGGAGTCTTCTACTTTATCTTCTTTCCTTAATAAGAGGTTAGAAGTTAACAAAGTCAAACAGTCAATCAGGATCACTTCTTTTTCTAAACCTAAGCGGCTCACCAATTCTCGAACTCCTATCGGTTCTTCATAAGTCTCCCAGGTGTTTGGTCTCTTTTCTCTATGTTTTTTTATTCTATGAGCCATCTCTTCATCCAGAGGTTGACCGGTAGCCAGGTAAGCCACTTCTTTGCTTATTTTAGCGGCTACCTTCTCAGCAAAACTACTCTTCCCGCTCCTTGCTCCTCCGGTGATAAAGATTAATTTCCCTCTCGACATAAAATTTCCTCTTATTTCTATTTTGTGTAATCTATACTTTTTTATTATCTACTCCAGCATCGGCAAAAGTAGCCATTTGGGTTAATATTTTAACCCCGGCCTCAATAAAACTGATACCCAAAGCAGTACCGGTTCCTTCACCGAGCCGCATGCCAAGATCAAACATAGCAACTTTCCCGATATATTCCAGGGCAATTTTATGCCCTTTTTCCACCGAATTATGACTCGCAAAGATATAATCCTTGACTAAAGGAGCTAATTTAATGGCAATTAGGGCACTGGCAGCAGAAATAAAACCATCAATTACAATAGGAACTCGATGGGAAGCTGCAGCCAAAATACAACCTACTAACCCTCCGATTTCAAATCCTCCCACTTTTGATAAAACATCAAGTCCATCTTGAGGATTTGGTTTATTCACTTCCAATGCTTTTTTTATGACTTTAATTTTATTCTTGATTTGTTCCTGGTTTAACCCTGTCCCTGAACCGGTAACCTCTTCAACCTTAGATTCAGTCAAACAGGCTACGATAGCACTACTCGAGGTAGTATTAGCAATGCCCATTTCCCCTAATCCTATGATATCGATTCTCTTTTTATTTAACTCATCTTCAAAGACTTCAATTCCGGCGATGATTGCTCTTTCTGCTTCATCCTTACTCATGGCTGCCCCTTTAGTCATATTATTGGTTCCGTAGGCTATTTTCTTTCTTAGAATACTCTCTTCCCGGGGAAAATCTTTAGCCACACCCATATCCACCAACACAATTTCAGCTCCCATATGTCTGGCTAATACGTTGATACCTGCTCCCCCTCGAATAAAATTATATACCATTTGAAAGGTAACTTCTTGAGGATATGCACTTACCCCTTCTTCAACAACGCCATGATCCCCGGCCATTACAAATATTACTTTTCTTTTGATTGCCGGGGAAAGAGTTCCGGATATTCCTACTATCCTCCTGGCAAAATCCTCTAATTTTCCCAAACTTCCCTGAGGTTTGGTAAGGTTATTCAGTTTTTCTTGTGCTTTTTCCATTAATTTAAAATTGATAGGTTTAATCTTTTGGATGGTTTCTGCTATTTTTTCATTCATCTTTTTTGTCCTGTGTTAATCCACTTTCCCACCAATTCTCAAGATGAGAAGTATCATTGATAAGAGCTACAAATGCTTTATGGTCATAATAATTAATAATGTTTAAAGCTGTAGAATATTGTTCTATATTCCACATATTCTTCAATCTTATATTTAAGGCATTGCTCAAAATAACTCGAATTGCACCACCGTGGCAAACAAGCGCAATAGTTTTATCTTTATCTTTTTTTTCATGCTTCTTTAATACATTTATTAATTCAGCCATAACGCGATCATTTAAATCAACCATACTTTCCCCCTGAGGAATAGCAGCTTCTGGCTTAATATTTTCCATTAAATGATTAAATTCATCTCCATATCCAAATTTTAATTTAATTTCTTCAAAAGTATAACCTTCCCACGCACCAAAATTTATCTCCCTAAATTTAGAATTAGTGACAATATCTTTCCCTCGGTCTCCAAAAATAATTTCAGCAGTATGACGAGCCCTCTTTAGATCACTGCAATAAACTTCGTCCACTTGCACCCCTTCTAAACGTTGTGCTAATCTCTTTGCTTGCCATATTCCTTTTTCTGTTAAATCTACATCCTGAAAACCAGAAAATTTCCTTTGGGCATTACCATCACTTTCTCCATGACGAATTAAAATTAACTTTATTGCCATTACTCTAAGTGCTCTCCTTTTCTTAGTATTGTAGGGCCTATATATAAAAAATAAAAAAAACAATCTATATATTTAGAAAGAAAAGATTATTTTCGCTGCATCATAGATAAATTTACTACTGAAAAATAAGAGAAAAACTCCGCAGATTAAAAATAAAACCTGCTGAAGTTTTTTACCGAAAAATTGCCCGCCCTTAAAAGATAGAGCTGAAAGAAAGTATAACCATAAAAAATCACATGACCAATGGGCAATCATAAAGATAATAAAACCGAGCAACCCAAAAGCATAAGAGCGGAAAATAAGAATAGACCCGATGGTTGCCATCCAGACCAGAAAATAAGGATTAGCCAGAGTGAGTATAATGCCAGCCCTCAGGGGAGAACTTGGACCATTGCTCGATTCAATTTTTGTTTGTTTAATCCCTTTAAGTAAGTCAAGGCCTATCTTCAGGAGAAATAAGCCACCAAGTAAACTGATTATCGCTTTCATATAAGTCATTTTTAATATATCACCAAAACCATAAAGTATTAATATCATTAAGGGGATTTCTACCATACCATGTCCCAGGGCAATCATTGCTCCTGCATGAGGAGATTTAGTCCCTTTACTGATAGTTACAGCAGTAACGGGTCCGGGAGCGATAACTCCGGATAAAGATATTAAGACTGCTTCAAATAAAAAAGTGGATAGCAACAATTTTCACTCCTTAGCTAACTTAAGTAGAAAGAATTTTATAAAAATTAAGATTTTTTTATTATACTTGATTTATCCATTTATTGCATTAATTTTATATTGTTAATCAATATAAGGTTAAAAAGCAGAAGAAATAAAATTGAAAGTTATTAACTAAATGTTTTTACTGCCCTTCAAGATAAGTGATCAATTAATATCCTTATTCCGATACCGATTAAAATTAGACCGCCAATTATTTCAATTTTCCTTTCAAAATAATGTCCAAATCGATTACCAAAATAAACCCCGAA
Organism: Atribacterota bacterium; assembly: GCA_035648095.1. Lineage (GTDB taxonomy): Bacteria > Atribacterota > Phoenicimicrobiia > Phoenicimicrobiales > Phoenicimicrobiaceae > Sediminicultor. Next base: position 5,558 of record DASRME010000272.1, read on the forward strand.
AAGTGATAGTAAAAATGTTATCATTCCAATTATTACTGCCGGTAGTATGATAGAAAGGTTTAAGAATGACAGGCTTAGACCAACGGCCAAAGCATCTATGCTTGTGGCAATGGACAACATCAGTAAAACATAAACGTTCAGTGGATCTATTTTCTTGTTGTTTGCTTCCATTTTAGATGATTCATAAATCATTTTACAGCCTACTATACCTAGAAGTCCAAAAGCTATCCAATGGTCAATACCTGAAATATAATTTCGAAAACCCAATCCTGCTGACCACCCGATTAATGGCATAATAGCCTGAAATGATCCGAAAAATATTGCAATCTTTAAGGCATGATTAATTCTTAGGTGTTTTATGGTTAATCCGCTGGTGATAGATACAGCAAAAGTGTCCATTGCTAATCCAAATGCTATAAATATAATTGAAATAATATCCATTTATACCTCTTTTATCCGGCTTCTAAAATCCAAAGAATTTTTAATTCGTCTGATATCCCACTGGAAAATGTGAGTGCGGTATATCCTTATAGACTTTTCGGCTTATCATATACTAATTTTATTAATTCCACCAATGATATATTTTATCTTCTATTTTACAAGTAGATAACTAATGATATAGGATTTAATATTGTCCCGAACTTTTCGGAATACTTTGGTAATTTCTTCTTCACTGCCCTGGGCTTTAGCAGGGTCCTCTATAGCCCAATGAATTTTTTTAGCAAATCCTTCTGCCATCTGGCTGCGGCAGGAATTTCCGGTACATAAAAATAGAATTCCTTTTTGTAAAATAACCATTTCTTTACTTCTTTCCATTAAATAATCCTTATTTTTAATATAGAATATTATTAAAGATAGATTCCCGCGTTCGCGAAAATGACATAAGTTGAGCGGGAACAATAAAATTCTTCTTTTTTTGAGAGTTAAAAATCTAGCAATGTTTTATAAAATTATTTTGATAGAAAATCCTTAATCTGTTTTTCCGGATACCGGCTCATAATGATAAGGCCTAAAAGGGCAACTACACTTCCTAATACGGGAGCTAATCTTACTCCCAGGGGATTACTGATATCTTTTCCGAAGATAGAATATAAAAGAGCCAGACTTGCAGTCGAAAGTCCTAAATTGAGTTTCATAAAGAAACCCTGGACCCCAAAATACATCGCTTCTCTTCTCTCTCCGGTTTTTTTATAATCAACATCACAAAGTTCAGAAAGCATTACATTAGGAATAATCATTAGGACTGCTGCAGGAAAGCCCATAAGTCCTACAAAAATTAGTCCCCATATCTTGGGATTAACCGGGGTAAGACCGGTGAGGGATAGGAAAACAGAAAATATAGAGAACAAAACAAGACTTATCATCATAATCATTTTCTTCCCTCGAATCCTGGTTAAAAATCCCACAAGCGGGAAACAGATAGCCGCTATAACAAAGAGGATAGTAAATATATTGCTGGCAAAGGTCTCATCAGCACCCATCAGAGTAATGACAAATAGGTATGGCAGATGAACGCACAATATTAAAAAGAAACCATAGGGATATATTGCCAAAAAGGTAGAT
>DASRME010000273.1:0-2990 GCA_035648095.1 Atribacterota bacterium
CCATGGTTCTTTTTTGGGTCGCCTGGATCTTGAAGTGGATGATAGAAAAATCGTCGATTACCGACACCGATTAATTGAAGTCGAAGCAGCAATACAACCTGACCCCACAGTAGATGAACTGATAAGACAGGCGCTCGCACCCTACAAGAATAATCTTGCAGAAATTGTCGGTGAAACTGCCACAGCGCTTAACCGTAGAACAACCCTGGAGGCCACTATGGACAATTTTCTCCTTCAGGCTTTACTCGAAAGCACCGGTGCGCAGTTAGCATTTTCGAATGGTTGGCGTTATGGTGCTCCAATAGTTCCAGGGAAGGTAACCTTAAACGACCTTTACAATATTATTCCCATGAATCCACCTGTCTCAACCATAGAGTTAACAGGAGAGGAAATCAAGGTGATGTTGGAGGAGAATCTCGAAAGGACCTTTTCATGCGACCCCTATCAACAAATGGGCGGGTATGTCAAGCGCTGTCTCGGCCTTAATGTCTACTTTAAGATAGAAAATTCCCCAGGAAACCGTATTCAAAAACTATTCATAGGTAATGAAGAGATACAATCCGACCGCTACTACACAGCGGCGTTCGTCACGTTGCAAGGGGTCCCTCAAAAATATGGCCGCAATCGTGAAAACCGGTCGGAGCGTGTCATAGATACGTTGAGGGCATACCTGGTTAAGTATCACCCCCTTTACGCAGAACTTAAGGGGACTTTTGTGGTAGTGTAAGAGGAATTCCGACATGGTTGGAAAGGGAAAGAAAGGTACATGTAAAATGAAGTTATTATCTTGGAACGTGAATGGTCTTCGAGCCATCTACAAGAAAAACTTTTTAGAATGGTTTATAGAAAAAAAGGCAGATATTTTTTGTATTCAGGAAACAAAAGCGCATCGAGAACAATTACCGGATGATCTCATAGAAAGGGAAGGTTATTCAAGCTATTTTGCCCAGGCAGAGAAAAAGGGCTATAGCGGAGTTGCTCTCTGGACTAGAAAAAAGCCAGATAGCATAGTATATCAACTGAATATTCCTCAATTTGACCTTGAAGGTCGATTGATTCAAGCAGATTATGCTGAATTTACTTTATTTAATATTTATTTTCCTAATGGTAAAGTTTCCAAAGAAAGATTGCAATTCAAGTTGGATTTTTACGAAACCATTCTAAAAAAGATGGATGACTTGTTAAAACAGGGGAAGAAGATTGTTATCTGTGGTGACGTCAATACGGCTCATCGCGAAATTGACCTGGCCCGACCTAAGGAAAATGAGAAAATTTCCGGTTTTTTGCCTGAGGAACGTGCCTGGATCGATCGATTAATGGAACGGGGATTTATTGATGCATTTAGAAAAATACACTCCGAAAGTGGCTATTACAGCTGGTGGGATTATAAAACCAGAGCCAGAGAACGGAACATTGGATGGAGAATTGACTATTTCTTTATCAGTACTAACCTAAAAAAACATTTAAAGTCTGCTTTTATTGAATCAGAGGTTTTGGGTTCCGACCATTGTCCCATTGGTATTGAATTGGATTTTAATCATTGATGGATGGCCGGAAGAATGACTTCTGCATCCTTTATTCTGCTTTCCATAATTTTCTTTTTCTGGAATAGGAAAATTTATGATACTATTATAATAATTTACCATGAGAAAGGAAATGACCCATGCCCGCTTCTTATCATTCCCTGCCATCGAGTAATTAGGTCTGATCGGATACTAGGAGGATATCAGGGGGGCATAGAAATGAAAAGTGCTTTGCTTGAATTTGAAGGGGTAAATACCATATTGAAGATAAATTGGTATGAATTTAAAAAAGGAATTATTCAAATATTATGATAAATCGCTGGAAAAGAATCACTATAATTATGTCCTTATTGATTGGTTATGTCGGCTTAGACCAATTTACAAAATATTTTGCAAAAAAAATGCTCGTTTCTGGTACTGTTATTCGTTTTCTCGGAGATACGGTCAGATTACAGTATGCTGAAAACAAAGGGATTTATTTGGGCCTTGGCTCTAAATTACCTGATGAAATCAGATTCTGGCTTTTTACAGTGGCCGTATCTGTTATGCTTTCTTTTTTGTTCTTATTTTTAATTTTTTCGAAAAAAATGTCATTTTTATCTACGATTGCCTTGACCTTTATATTATGCGGTGGAATTGGTAACTTGATTGACCGGATATTTCATCAAGGCGTGGTTATCGATATGATTAATTTCGGTATTGGAAATTTGCGAACCGGAATATTAAATTTGGCGGACTTAGCGGTCACTTTTGGTGGCGGATTGATGATCTACTATGTATTGTTTAATGATAACCTGAACAATTTATCATCATCTACTCCGCTAATGAAAAATACAGAGTTATCACCCACCAAAGAGAATCAGATTTTTGATTAGCTGCTACCTCTTTAAAATACCGTAAAGAAAATGCGGTATTTTCATCTTGCAAAAATATATTAAAAAAAAAGAAGGATTTTATAAGCCTTTTGTTGTATTAATATTAAGGTGTAGAAAAAATGAAAAATAATTCTTTTTACTCCTGGTGGTGATTCAACGAGGTAAATAATATACTTGAAATGTGATAAAAAGATGTTCCCTGATACCCATGGAAAAAATATAAGGTCGAAGGAAGAATAAAATTTTAATAAAAGGAGGTAACCATGCCTGAATTTGGAAATCCATTTTCCGGTCTTAAAAAAGACCGTAAACTTACCAATGAAGAGTTAATTCGTGCAATAAGATTTATGATTGCAGCAGAGTATGAAGCCATTCAGCTTTATATGCAACTTGCTGAATCAACTGATAACGAATTAGCCCAAAATGTGTTAAGGGATATCGCCGATGAAGAACGTGTTCATGCCGGAGAATTTCTTAGACTTTTAAAAGAACTTGCCCCGGATGAAGAAAAATTCTATAGAGAAGGCGCTAAAGAGGTAGAAGAAGAAATGAATAAAGAAAATAAAGGAAATTAAAAATGAAACGCCTACTT
>DASRME010000274.1:0-7795 GCA_035648095.1 Atribacterota bacterium
GAATTGATCTCTAAACCATCTGACGATACCACCTGCTGTTGCCGCTCCGCCAAAAGTATAGATCATTTCATCATCGTAAGCCACATAAGGAAAACTGACTAATTTAGGAGACAGATGTTGTCCTTTATGAACGACCCCCCAGCATATAGAGGTTCCTGCCATAGCAACATGGCTTTTTTCTTCTAAAACACCGGCACTTAAGGAAGCCACCGGGGCATCTATACCTCCGGCTATCACCGGTGTTCCTTCCAGCAAGCCGCACAATTTAGAAGCTTCTTTGGTTATTTTACCTACAACATCTGAAGATTTTACAATCCTTTGCGGTAACATGGATATAGGAATGCCAAGAATTTTGCACATTTCTTTTGACCAAGTTCGTTTCTTTATGTCAAAGACACCACCAATGTTGCCGGCTGATGAAAAGTCTGTCATGTTTTCTCCGGTTAATTTGTATATGACATAATCTTTAGGGGTTATAAACCGGGATATCTTTTTCCAATTATCCGGTTCATTATTCTTAATCCACATCATCTTGGTAAATCCGTAATAAGAATCGACATAATTACCGGTAATTTCAAATATCTTATCTTTATCAACGTTTTCCTTTACCCATTTTACTTCATCCGTCGCCCGCCTATCCATCCATATAAGGCAGGGCCTGATAGGATTCATATCTTTATCAACGGGTATACCTGAGCCGCCATAAAGTCCACTCAATGCAATTCCGGCAATATCAGAAGGTTTCACTTTTGATTTTTTTAATGTATCTCTAATGGTATCAAACGTGGCTTTTACCCATACATCCGGCCATTGTTCTGCCCAGGAAGGTTTTGGTTTGATTACATCATACTCAGAAAACGCAGAAGAGATTATTTTACCGTCAGGATCTACCATTACTGTCTTTGTGCCCTGTGTACCTATATCTGTGCCCAAAAGATATTCATTACGCATCATATTTTTTCCTCCTTTATTGTCCATATTTTTCAGTATAGTTTTTATGAAGTATACTTACTATAGACTCTGGAATAGATTGAGGTTCTCCCAAAATCTTGGATATAATCAAAACTTTTGCAGTTTCTTCCAAAAATATTGCAGCCTGTAGAGCTTCACTAACATTTTTTCCCATGGTAAAGGGTCCATGATTTTTCATTATGATAGCCTTTGAGTTACCGATTTTATTAACAATTTCCTTGCCTATCTCTTCTTCTCCTATCAGTACAAGTTCTCCCACAGGTATATCACGACCGAAGAAATCCGCCATAGCCGTAAGGCAAACCTGAATTGGCTTACCTATAGCCGCAAAAGCACTGGCGTAAGTAGAATGGGTATGGATGACAGACATAACCTCTGGCATATGTTTATAAACGTAAAGATGGGTAGCCATATCTACAGACGGTTTTAGGTTTCCTTCTATGATATTGCCCTTTAAATCAACAACGACTAAATTATCAGGTAACAATTTATCGTAAGGCACGCCACTCGGCTTGATAACCACAAGATCAGTTTTAGGATCCCGAGCACTTACGTTCCCGGATGTCCACATGACCAATTTATTTTCCCAAAGTTTTATATGAGCCTGGCATACTTCCTTTTTTAGATTCTCCAACATTCTCTCATCGTCCTCCCAACATAATTTTTCTCACACATGAATATTATTAAATACAAAATAAATTCCCTTACGAGGATACTTTCTGCAAATTTTAACTCATTTTGGTAATGGTTTACAAGAGTTTCGTATAATAAGCTCCGGCTGATACACAAAGTACGGCTTCCTTACCTCTCCATTAATCATATCTATTATCATGTGTGCTACTCGTTTACCCATCTCTTCTTTTGGATGCTTAATAGTGGTTAGTTTTACTTCAGTAGCAACTGCTAAATTTGAATTGTCGTATCCTACCAATGAAATATCCTCGGGAATTTTCAAGTTACTACGACGAATAGCCTCCATAACCTGAATAGCTATTTGGTCATTATAACAAACGATAGCAGTTGGTCGATTTTTCTTTTGCAATAAGTTCATTGTAAAATTGTATGGAAAAGAAAACATCTGCTCAGTTTTATAATTGCCTAAAAATTCATTATTGATAGTAACATTATATTTCTTTAAAGCAGACAAAAACCCGGACTGTCGTCTTATACCTTGTAAATCATCAGATAAAAATATTCCAGCTATATCCTTATGACCTAGCTTTAATAAATATTGTGTAGAGATAAAACCACCTTTTTCGTCATCCATAATTACATAGGCAGAATCTAAATCAGGATAGGTGGCATGTAATAGTATATAAGGGATATTGCGTTTATCTAGTTCCTGAAAGTATTTTTGATTAATATTTGGTTTAGCACTTTTTGTCGGCTCTACAATTATACCGGAGATATCTTGTTCCAAGAATCTTTTCATACATTCTTCTTCTTTGCGTTTATCATTACCTGTACTGGCAATACTAAATGAAAAACCTGATTCACACAATGTTTCCTCAATCCCTCTAATAATATAAGGAAAAATATAGTTAGAAATATATGTGGTGAGAACAGCTATTTTCTGCTCTTTTTTGCTTCCTCTGTAAGCGCAAAAAGTACCTTTCCCCTGCTCTCTATATATCCATCCTTCATTTTCTAACTCACTAAAAGAATGACGGACCGTATGTCTGCTTATTTTAAACTGACGGACAAGATCACTTTCTGAAGGCAATTTTTGCGCCGGAATAATATCTCCATTTTGAATCATCTGCTTTAGGTATTCTTTTAGTTGATAATATTTTGGTAAATACTTATCAGATTTTATCATATTTACTTTTCTCCAAACCAACAAAAAATAAATGGTTTATTTTATTTTTTACTTCATCGCTTTTAAGATCCAGAATATTTGCTAATTATGCTTATCATATTTTCTACTTTAAAACTTAGACAAATGGATTCTCGTTTATATATAACAAATCTGAAGGTTGATTAAAAGCTACATCATTTATACCCAACATCTTCATAGTTTCAAATAAAATTTTGCCTATATGTTTAAATGCTATACCGGTATGATGGGGAAATCTTTTTGCAATAAGTATATGGCGATAGAACCTGGCCATTTCTTTAACAGCGAATACGCCAATTCCTCCAAAGGATTTCGGATTTATATCAAGTACCTCCCCTTGAGCAATGTAACTCCTCAATTTATAATCAACTGTGCCTTGCAGCCTAAACAGGGTAATATCTCCGGGAATTATGGTTCCCTCAAGGGTGCCTCTGGTAATATCAGGGTCCTTATTTGGCTCAAGCATTCCATGCATAATTAGCTGATATTTCATTTCAGCATTCTTTATATAACAAATAGGAGTATTTCCACAATGAAATCCCATAAATAGGTCGTTTAGCTTGTAATGCCCTGTTTTCTCCCTATTTTCTTCATACATATCCTGTGGTACTGTATTGTTTATATCCAGTAATGTAGCCGGTAAATTTGTAGCAAGAGTTATGATATATTCACTTAATGCTCCATATATATCTGTTTCGCAAGATATAGGTATACCATTCATTGCAAACCTTGAATTCACATAGCAAGGTACAAACCCAAATTGAGTTTGAAAGGCAGGCCAACATTTATTAGCAAAGATTGCAAATTCAGATGCACCAAGGTTCTGCTCCATCCAGTCTTTTAGTGTAAGCTCATACCGTGCAAGTTTGGGCAGTATTTTTGAATATCTGTTTCCGCTACCCAATTCTTTTTCCATATTTTTCACTACTTCTGGTATCCTTGAATCATTTTCATGATGATTAAAAGCTTCAAAAAGATCCAGCTCTGAATTTTCCATTATTTCTATACCCAAATCATATAGAGGTTTTATAGGCGCATTACATGCAAGAAAATCCTGAGGTCTGGGGCCAAAGCTTATTATCTTGAGTTTTTTAAGCCCAAGTAATATTCTGGCTATATTTTCAAAGCCCAATATCATTTCTGCTATCTCTTCAGCCGTACCAACAGGATATTCGGGAATGTAAGGACTTAATTTTCTTAGTTCCAGATTATATGAAGCGTTCAGCATACCGCAGTATGCATCTCCACGGCCACTTATTAAATTCTCTCCAGTTTCTTCTGCCGCAGCAACAAACATAGTAGGTCCTGAAAACTTTTGAGCAAGCATTGTTTCCGGGCCTTCAGGGCCAAAATTACCCAAATATAATACTAATGCATCCACTTCTGCCTCTTTTAAATCTTTTAGGACCTTTAAAACATCTCTTTCGTTTTCAACCACTGTCTTAATTTCCTTAATCGAAATCCCTTTTTTACTGCACACCTTTATAATTGCTTCTCTCCTGTTTTTACTAAGTTCAACAGAAAAACAATCACGACTTACAGCAACTATCCCAAGTTTGACTTCAGGAATGTTAATCATTTAAATCCTCCTTTGAAATATTGATAATCCAATGATACTTTTTTAATAAAATACCCCATTGCTTAATAATAAGTCTTTCTCATGGTGTCTACCATAACCCAAAAATTGTTCATAGGTGTATCAAGCTGTATATTATGCGTCGGACCTATAATTAAGCCTCCCTGCTTACCCACCAGATTGATTCGAGACAATACCTCTTTTCTTACTTCGCTCGGCGAGCCAAAAGGCAGGGTATACTGTTCATCCAATGTACCCCAAAAACACAATTTATCTCCATATTCTTTTTTTAATTTATAAGGGTCCATGGCAACAGGTTGTACGGGATTTAGAACGTCTATTCCAATCTCTATTAAATCAGGTATAATAGGATAAATTACACCATCAGAATGATAAGCTACTTTTAAAGCAGGATTGATTTTTTTTATTTCAAAAATAAAATTAGCCATCTTTGGTTTAAAAAAATTCCTCCAAATTTGTGGCGAAAACATCATGGCCTTTTGTGTTCCAACATCATCACCAATCCAAATCATATCGACTCCCATCTCGGTTAACTTCTTTGCAGCGGTAAGGTGGTAATGATAAGCTATGTTTAATATTTCTTCAGCTAAACCAGGATTTATTATAAAATCCATCAGTAGTTTTTCCATTCCCCTTAATGCCCAAGCAGTTTCAAAAATTGTGGTTACAGTCACACCAACAATGAAATAATCCATTTTATAATTATCAACCAGTTTTTGAGCTTCTCTATATAATTCCTGACGATTAGGATCAGGAGTTATATAAGTATTTACAGTATTATCATTTGCTAAAGGGTGTCCGATGATTTCGGTATATCTGCCTTTTCCATACTTAGTATCATATTGAATAACCTTCCATCTTATACCCCATTCATCAACATATTCTTCTCCGTTTTTAAAACCATCCTGATAATAAGAATTAGCCCATCCTACCGAAGTTAGAAGCATATCTTCATCCAAAGCTAATTCCAATTTATAAGTATTCCCTCCCCCGTGGGGATTGTGACTATCTTCTTCTTGAATTTTCATTTCCTTGCTTAATCTTTTTGCAAATTCCGGGGTAAAACTTATTTGCATCGGGCATCTATCGGGGGTTTCGTGGTTAAGAGCCATTAACACTCTTTCACGATGATTCATATTGAACTCCCTCTAATAATAAATTTTTTAGATTATATTCTTTTCAACATTTTTAAATATATAAAAGAACTTTTTATTTGTTCATTGCTGCCTTATACAAAGCTTACTTCTACTCTATTTTCTTCTCTTTACCAAGGTATGAATAATAACTGAAACTATAATTAACACCCCGCAAATAAATTGTGTCCAGAAACCAGAAAGGCCTGCAGCAACAATACCTGCTTCTAAAGAACCGATAATAAATGAACCAATGAAAGTACCCTCAATGCTGGCTTCTCCACCAAACATAGAAGTACCACCTATAAAAGTAGCAGCCATTACCATCATTATATATCCTTCTCCCATTGTCGGCCACCAGGTTCTCATTCGATAACAACTCAGTACTCCGGCAAATGAAGCTATCACTCCCATCAATATAAAAACCATTATTTTTACTCTACTTACATTAACACCCATCATTCTTGCAGCTTCCTGATTATCACCTATAAATAACACATGCTCACCAAACCTATGTCTGAAAAGCAAGAAATATAAGAAAATTGTTATCCCTGCAAACCAGATTGACTGAACAGGAATTACTCCTAACTTTTCAGCAAATATTTTATAGGAAATAGTTTTATCTAACGCTATTGTTTTAGCTAAACCATTCGAGATAATATTGCTAAAACCTCTGATTAAAAACTGCATACCCAATGTAGCCACAATTGATGGAATACCGATCGATGTAACTAATGTTCCGTTTATAAATCCAACGATTGCACCAGATAAAAGACTGCATATTATAGCCAATATAACGCTGTTTGTCGCCCGAAACGTAATTGCAAAAATAAAGCCTGATAAGGCCATAACCGAGGGAAAAGAAAGATCTATTTCGCCCATAGCAAGCACAAAAGTTAAACCAAGAGCCATTAGTCCCATAATAGGAACTGTAGATAAAAATGATTGATATATTCTTCCTTTGAGGAAAACTTCAGGGCTGGTAATCATAAATAATCCAAAAATACTGACAGTCATGATTAACAATGCAATTTGAGACTTGTATTGAATAGATTTTTTTACTTTGACCTTTGTTTCTAAATTATCCATATTATAATACCCTCTCACTTTGATTAATCTGTGTGCTTGACTTAGTATATCTAATCAATTCCTCACTAAGTTCCTCTAAAGATAAATCTTTACGATTATAAGTACCTACTACCTTGCCACGGTCAATGGCCACAAAACGATCAGAAACCGGATAAACATTAGCGATATTATGAGAAATATAAATGCAAGACTTTCCTTTGTCTTTAACAGCTTGAATAAACTTCAAGACCTTTTTTACTTCTTGCAATGATAAAGCCATGGTCGGCTCATCTAAAATTACCAGTTCTGCTTTAAAGTACATTGCTCTAGATATAGCGACACCTTGCCTTTCCCCACCAGACAAAGTTTTAATGACTGAATCGGCACTGACACCTATTCCTCTAAATCCCATTAAATCATGCATAATTTTATTTGTTTCTTCTTTTTCTTTTTTTATATTAAGAAAACCCAGTTTATTAGTAATTTGCCGGCCAACAAAAACATTTCTCCATAAAGTTTGCTTATCTGCAAGAGCTTTTTCTTGATATACGGTTTCTACGCCCAGATTATGAGCCATTTTTACAGAATATTTTTTAGGATCAATTTTTACACCTCTAATATACATTTCACCATCATCAAAAGAATGCACTCCGGAAATAATTTTAATCAAAGTGGACTTACCTGCACCATTATCACCCAAAATCCCTACAACTTCATTAAACCCCACTTCAAAATCTATACCCTTCAAAGCTACAACCCCATCATAGGATTTGTATATATTTTTCATCTCTACCAATTTGTCCATCTATAACTCTCCCCTTTTTATAGTCATTAATGGTATGACCTAAAATAATCCTGCAGGAAGAATTTTTTTAAAATCTTTCCTGCAGGATACCATAAAATGAGTATTCTAACTATTATTTATCTTATTCCTTTATCAGCTAATGGGGCTATCAAATCTATATTATCCTTGCTAATTAAACCACCACCTGTATCAATATGCAATCCAGAGAAACCATACATCTTGGTTAAATAAATTTGCATAATCGGTAGAAACCCTTGCAAGAACGGCTGCTGGTCTAATACAAGATCAGTATAACCACTTTTAATGCTTTTTACGGTAGCAGGCGATAAATCAAAACCAGCTCCGAAAATATCATCTGGGCCTAAACCTGCTGCTTCAAAATA
>DASRME010000275.1:0-11592 GCA_035648095.1 Atribacterota bacterium
ACTGACGCAACCATATAATCAGAACAGATTTGATTTAATTTAACACTAACGATTTCACCTTTTTTACCTATAAAACCAGGAATTATAACTTTAATATAATTACCTGTAATGCCGCGTGAACATATTATTCCTTCTTTATCTTTTATCTTATCTTCTACTAATACATCGACAACCGAATCAAGGTATTTTTTTTGAAAATCGTAAAGTAGTTCTTTAGAAAGATCGTGTAACTTTTTACTTCTTTCTTTTTTTGCTATATTATCAACTTTATTTGGAAGCAAAGCTGCTAAGCATTCTTTACGATTAGAATATGGAAAAACATGCATTTTTGCAAAACAAATTTTTCGGACAAAATTAAATGTTTTATTGAAACTATTACTATCCTCATCAGGAAAACCTGTCATAATATCTGTGGTTATAGCTATATCAGGTATTGCCTTCCTTATTAAGGATATTTTCTTATAAAAAATCGAAGTATCGTAAGGACGATTCATAATATTAAGAATTTTATCATCACCACTTTGTAAGGGAATATGCAGGTGATGACAAAATTTAGAGTTATTTTTAAAAATATTAAACAATTCATCATCTATATCAATTATTTCGATTGAACTTAAACGAATTCTTTTTATTTCTTTAAAATTACTAATCAGAGAAATTAATTTTGCTAAATTATCCTTGCCTTTATCTGCATCCTTTCCATAGGTGCCCAAATTAATTCCTGTAAGAACTATTTCTTTAACTCCATTATTATTAAAATTAGAAACTTCTTCTAACACATCTTCTACAGATCTGCTTCGAGCAGGCCCTCTAACATAGGGTACTTTACAATAAGTACAGAATCTATTGCAACCATCTTGTATTTTTAGCCATGCACGGGTATGCAGGCTACTTATTCTATTTTTAAGAATATTATCATATTTTTTCAGATATTTTGCCGAGTTTACACTGATAACCGTATCATGGAAATTTATTTCTTCTAATTGTTTTAAAATATTACTTTTTTCTCCATTTCCGGCTATCAGACTTACTCCTTCTATTTTTTGTAGGTTTTCATAATCAGATTGTGCATAGCAGCCGGTTACTATTATTTTTGATTTTTTATTTTGACGAATTGCTTTTCTTATCATCTGTTTTGACTTTCGATCTGCTTCTTGAGTAACAGTGCAAGTATTTATTATATATATATCTGCATCTTGGTGAAAACCGACTATTTGGAAGCCTTTATCTTGAAAAAAATGAATAATGCATTCTGTTTCATATTGGTTTACTTTGCATCCAAGTGTTTTGAGAGCAACTTTAATGATAAGTATTCCTCCTTATTTTTTGTATGTCGTATATCGTATATGGTATATCGTTAAGATTGCAGAAATTAGAATGAAAAAACAGAAATGTCATTGCGAGCGACCATAAGGAGCGTGGCAATCTCATTGGGATTGCTTCGGTCGTTATACTCCCTCGCAATGACAAGAAGTAAAATCCATCCATAATAAGCAATATAAAAAAGTTTTTGAATTTTGAATTATGGTTTTTCGCTTTATGGATTTATCCTATACAGTATACTATATACGAAATACGATATACGATATACTAATTATCTTTTTATCCAAAAACATTTTTTATCTTTGAAAAAAAATCTTTCTCTCCTAATTTCTCTAAATCTTCACCACTTGATTTTGCAAATTCATATAATAGTTTCTTTTGTTCATCATTTAATTTTTTGGGTATATCTACAATAATTTTAACGTATTGATCTCCTCGCTGTTTTGTTCCGATTTTAAATATTCCCTTTCCTTTTAGCCTGAAAGTATTATTAGATTGGGTACCCGCTGGAATTTTTATGTTTGCGCTTTCTTCTAAAGTGGTTACTTTAGTTGTACCTCCCAATGCTGCCTTGATAAAACTAATTGAATGTGTACTGCTAATATCTATTCCGTTGCGTTTAAATATTTTATGTGGTTTCACATATAAAACAATATATAAATCTCCGGAAGGCCCTCCTCGCTCTCCAGGTTCACCCATTTCAGATATTCGCAATCGATGACCGGTATCAACACCCGCTGGTATTTGTACTTTTACTACTCTATTTTTCTTTACTTTTCCGGTACCATTACAATGATTACAGGGTTCCTTTATTATTTTTCCTTCCCCAGCGCATCGAGGGCAGGTTTTTACATTAACAAACTGACCAAACATGGTATTTTGTTTGCTTTTAATCTCACCTGTACCATGGCAATCAGGACAGGTTTGTGGAGAAGTGCCAGGTTTAGCCCCATTTCCCTGGCATATTGGGCAAGTTTCCCAATTGGGAACTTCAATTTTAGTTTCTTGACCAAAGGCAGCATCTTCGAAACTTATTTCTAAATTATATCTCAAATTAGCTCCCTTTTGGGAACGAGCTCCTCCTTCACTTCCTCGACCTCTTGTTCCAAAAAAAGAATCAAAAATATCACCAAAATCTCCGAAATCAGAAAAGCCACTTCCTTGGGAATTAAACCCTCCCATGCCTTCGGCTGAACCAAATTGATCAAATCTCGCCCTTTTCTCCGGGTTACTTAGCACTTGATATGCTTCATTTATCTCTTTAAATTTATTTTCGCTATTACTATCGGAGGAATTTCTATCAGGATGATATTTTAAAGCAAGCTTCCGATAAGTCTTTTTTATTTCTTCAGGAGTGGCATCTTTTTTTAAACCTAAAACTTCATAGTAATCTCTCTTTGTCAATTAATATTTTCCTCTTTCCTCGAATGTCGTATTAACATATAGTATCCAGTATCGAGTTAAAGTTTTTGTCATATACCTCGTATTTCTTATTTTGTCATTGCGAAGGAGTAAAACGACCGAAGCAATCCCAAAGAGATTGCTTCGCTTGCTCTCGCAATGACATTTCTGCTTTTTTATTCTGTCCTCTGAATTCTATCTTCTGACTTCTATTCTCTTTAACGAGATATGAATTATATTTCTGTGAAATCTTCTTCTCTCTCTTATTTTCTTTACTATATACTATATACTAAATACTATATACTAATTATGCTATCCGCTAGTTTAATTTTTTTTGTCTTCGTCATTTTCGACTTCATAATCAGCGTCGACTACTTTTTCTTCTTCTTTTTCATCTTTTTTATCAGCTTCACTACTTTTCTCGCTTTCTGTATTTTCTTCCTGTTGTTGTGTTTGAGCCGTTGCTTTTTTATAAATCTCTTCTGCAAGTTTATGTGATGAAGTCGTCAATTTTTCAATATTGGATTTTATTTTCTCTACATCATCTTCTTCTAATGCTGCCTTTAGATCTTTGATATTTTCAGTGATATTATTTTTTTCGTCCTCACTCGCTTTATCACCGGACTCTTTAATAGTTTTTTCTACAGAGTAAATTAAAGTATCAGCCTGATTTCGAAGTTCTATTTTTTCCTTTAATTTTTCGTCTTCTTCGGAAAATTGCTCTGCCTCTTTTACTTTTTTATTTATCTCTTCTTTACTTAATCCGCTAGAGACAGTAATAGTGATTTTTTGCTCTTTTGAAGTACCCAGGTCTTTGGCTTTAACATTAACAATACCACTGGCATCTATATCAAAGGTTACTTCGATTTGAGGAATCCCCCTTGGAGCGGGAGGTATGCCAATCAATTGAAATCTTCCTAAACTAGTATTATCTTTAGCCATAGATCTCTCGCCCTGTAATACATTTATATCAACAGCTGACTGGCTATCAGCAGCAGTCGAAAATATCTGGCTCTTGGAAGTAGGAATGGTGGTATTTCTTTCAATTAATTTCGTTGCTACCCCGCCTAAAGTTTCTATACCTAACGATAGTGGCGTAACGTCCAGTAATAAAATGTCTTTCTTCACTTCCCCTCCCAAGATTCCGGCTTGAATTGCTGCCCCTATTGCGACTACTTCATCAGGATTAACTCCTTTATTTGCTTCTTTTCCAAATATTTTCTTTACAATTTCCTGTACTTTGGGCATTCTGGTTTGCCCTCCAACTAATAATACTTCATCTATATCTTCCGGTTTGTATTTAGCATCTGCAAGTGCTTTATGGCATGGCTCAACGGTACTCTCAATAAGATCCTCGGTAAGCTGTTCTAACTTTGCTCTAGTTAGGGTAACGTTTAAATGTTTTGGCCCACTGGCATCAGCAGTGATGAAAGGCAAATTTATTGCTGTTTCCAACGATGAAGATAACTCACATTTTGCTTTTTCTGCTGCTTCTTTTAATCTTTGTAAGGCCATTTGATCATTTTTTAAATCTATGCCATTTTCCTTTTTAAAAGTATCTACTAACCAATTTATTACTCTTTGGTCAAAATCGTCACCACCCAGGTAAGTATTACCGTTAGTAGATTTGACTTCGTAGACTCCTTCTTCACCGATGTCTAAAATGGAAATATCAAAAGTTCCACCTCCAAGATCATAAACTGCAACTTTTTCATTTTTCTTTTTATCAAATCCATAAGCGAAGGCAGCTGCTGTAGGTTCATTTATAATTCTTAAGACATTCAATCCGGCGATTTTTCCCGCGCTTTTAGTTGCTTCTCTTTGGTTATCATTAAAGTATGCTGGAACAGTAATAACCGCATCACTTATTTTTTCACCAATATGATCTTCAGCAGATTTTTTAAGTTTTTGTAAAATCATTGCCGATATTTCTTGTGGGCTATAAGCTTTACCGTTCGCTTCTATTTTAATGTCAGTATGTTCTCCTGGTATTAATTTAAAAGGTAATATTTTTTTTGCTTTTTGTACTTCTCCATCATTATATCTTCTACCAATAAGCCTTTTAACCGAAAAAATTGTATTCTCAGGATTGGTAACTGATTGCCTTTTAGCTAATAATCCAACCAATCTATCACCTTTTTTAGTAAATGCAACGATAGAAGGAGTCGTTCTGCCACCTTCCGCGTTTTCTATGATGACAGGTTTTCCACCTTCTATAACAGCAACAACAGAATTAGTTGTTCCCAAATCGATTCCTATTATTTTTCCCATGATATTATTTCTCCTTTTCTAAATATTTTTTAATTTAATTTATTTTTTATTATTATTCTTTAATTTTATCGGAAGAAACCGCGACTTTTACAACGGCGGGTCTTAAGATTTTAGATTTTATGTAATAACCTTTTTGGAATTCTTCTACTACTGTATCCTCTTGATATTTATCGGTCTCCATTTTCATTACTGCCTCATGTTCGTAAGGATCAAATCTGTGACCAATTGATTGCATGGGCTTGACCCCTTCTTTATTTAAAATATTATGAAATTCCTTCAAGGTATTATTAACACCTTCTTTTATAGCATTTGCGTTTTTATTATTTTTGGAAGAATCTAAAGCTCTTTCCAGATTATCTACCACACTTAATAAGGTATTTAATAGTCTTGCGTTGGCAAATTCTATAAATTCTTTTTGTTTTTTTTCCTGTCGTTTTTTATAATTATCAAAATCAGCTTGCGATCTTTCCAATTGTTTTAAATATTCCTTAGATAAATTTTCTTTTTCTTTGGCTATTTCCTCAATTTCTGCTAATTTTTCTTCTGCACTTTTTATTAATTTTTCTTTTTCTATTAATTCTCCAATGATTTCTTCTTTATGCATTAATTTATATTTCTTAGTTTCTATTGATTTTTCT
The DNA here is from genome assembly GCA_035648095.1 of Atribacterota bacterium. Classification (GTDB taxonomy): domain Bacteria; phylum Atribacterota; class Phoenicimicrobiia; order Phoenicimicrobiales; family Phoenicimicrobiaceae; genus Sediminicultor. The sequence continues at coordinate 5,634 of DASRME010000275.1, forward strand.
TCTTCCTTCAATTTTTTACCCCCTTTTATACATTAGTAATCTCCCAAGCAAACATCATGAAAAAGCCTTAAAATTCAGATAATATCTCACTTAATTTATCTGATATATATTCAGCAATAGAGACCATTCTGGGATAATCCATTCTGGTTGGTCCCAAAATTCCTATTACGCCTGCTGTTTCCCCTTTTATTTTATATTCGCTTGTTACCAGACTGCAATTTTGCATTTCTTTTAATTTACTTTCTTTTCCGATAATTATTTTTGTTTTTGTTAAACCCAAATACCTTCTTATAGTTTCAGCTAATATATTTTCCTCTTCGATAAGTGATAATATATAATTTAAATTATCTACTTCCTTAAACTCAGGATGTTTTATTATATTCACTCTACCATCTAAATAAACTTTATTTTCAGAATATTTAAAATTAAAACATTCTTCTAAAAAAATATGAATGTGATTGATTCTTTCCTGAAAAGAAATTATTTTATCTAACTCTTCAATTAACATATTGTTTAAATTTGCTATAGTTACGTTTTTCTCTACTAATTTATTATTTATAAAATTAGACAAAAAGTTTAAACTGTCTTTATTAATTTCTCCGGAAACGTTAATTATTTTTTGGCAAACCAATCCTGCACCTGTCACTATAATACTTAAAATACGATTACTCCCTATCGGTATAAATTGAACATTTTTTACTATGTCATTATATATAACCGGGGCTAATACAACGCCAATATTGTCAGTTAACTTGGACAATAATTGAGAAGTTACTTTCATCGTTTCTTCGAACTCTTTGCTTTTTTGGTAAATCTGGATAATTTCTCTTTTTTCTTTTTCCTTTAAATAGTTTTTTATCATCAAATTATCTACATAAAACCGATAGCCTCTATCGGTTGGAATTCTTCCCGAGGAGGTATAAGGCTGCCATAAAAAATCATATTTTTCTAATAGATACATTTCATGCCTTATTGTTGCGGTACTTAGGTTTAAATTATATTTTTCAGCAATAATACCAGAACTAACCGGTTCGGCAGTAGTAATATATCTATGCACTACAGCAGATAATATAGTTTTCATTCTATCAGTTAATTCCATTTTGTACCTCGTTTAGCAGTCTCACTATGAGAGTGCTAATTTCCCTAAATAAGATATCACTATAGAACCCATTTGTCAATATGTATTGAAAAAAAAATTGCCAATATACCGATTGACCAATTAAATCAGTCGTTGGTTTTAAATACAAAACAGCTTAGTTACCCAGTTACCCTGTTTGCCAGTTAAAACACATGTTACAAGTTGCAGGTTACGGGTTGTAAGTTCCCAGTTGCAAGATGAAAGTTAGTTAATGCAGTTAACCAACCTGTTTTTAATTCTTCAACCGGGTAACCGGTAAACTGGCTAACCGGGTAACGATCTTTACTATATACTCGATACTTGATACTCGATACTAATTTATTCAGTCAACAAATTCTCTAAAAACAATATTTGCCAGAAAAATACCCTTCTTGGTCAATTTTATCCTGCAATCATCTTTTATTAATAGTTTTAAATTAACTAATTTATTAATTTGTTGGTGAAAAATACTATTTATATCAACTTTAAACCTTTTTAGGAATTTTTTATAGCTTATCCCATCTTTAGTCCTTAAACCTAAAATGATTGTTTCTATCATTCTTTTTTTTATAGATAATTTTTCTCCCTGGTCTATGGGTAATTTGCCAATGCTTATTTCTTTAATATATTTTGCCGGATCTTTAAAATTCATATATCGATATCCTTTTAAGAAGGAATACGCACCAGCTCCTATCCCCAAATATGGCAGATTTTGCCAATAAATTAGATTATGCATCGATCTTTTATTAGGACGAGCAAAATTCGCTATCTCATAGTGCTCAAAATCATTCTCTTCCAAAAAATTTATTGCCCAATGATACATATTAAATTCTTCATCTTCGCCAGGCAGATTTAATTGACCTTTTTTATATTTTTCATAATATTTTGTTTCCGGATGTATGGTTAGATTGTAAAGGGATAAGTGGTCCGATTTCAAGGAAACAGCTTTTTTTAATGTAACTTTAAGGTCTTCAGTGGTTTGATCAGGCAAAGCAAACATAATGTCCAGGTTGATATTATTAAATCCCATTTCTCGAGCTAAATAATATGAATCAATAATATCTTGGGTATTATGTATTCTGCCTAATTTTTTTAATAATAAATTATTAAAACTTTGTGCTCCTAAACTTAATCGGTTAATTCCTGAATCGATGAGTAACTTTATTTTTTCACCATCTAATGTGCCCGGGTTTGCTTCTATGGTTATTTCTGCATTTTTGTCAATAATAAATTTATCTTTACAAAATTCTAATATATTATAAATTTGAACGCCTGATAAAATAGTAGGCGTTCCGCCCCCCAAATAAATAGTTCTTATCTTGCTCTTCTCCAATTTTTTAGAATAAATGTTTATTTCCTGATATAAAGCGAAAATATAAGAAGAAATCTGATTATCTTTTTCCACTTGATAGGAATTAAAGTCACAGTAAGGACATTTTGATACACAATAAGGAAAATGCAAATACAATCCTAATTCCATTCATTATCTCCTAATCAATTTTTAATATTCCCAAAAATGCTGCTTGGGGAATTTCAACTTTCCCTATCTTTTTCATTCTTTTTTTCCCAGCTTTTTGTTTTTCTAACAACTTTCTTTTGCGGGTAATGTCTCCTCCATAGCATTTAGCCAATACATCTTTTTTTAGTGCTTTTATAGTTTCTCGAGCGATAATCTTTCCTTCAATGGTTGCCTGCAGTGGAACTTCGTACATCTGACGAGGGATAATTTCTTTTAATTTTTCTACTATTTTTCTTGCCAGTCTATACGCTTTATCTTTATGAACAACAAAAGATAGAGCATCCACCAACTGATGATTGACTAATATATCAACTTTGGCCAGTTCGGAAGGCTGATATCCTGTAAGTTCGTAATCAAGGGAGGCATATCCACTACTTATCGATTTCAATTTATCATAAAAATCTAAAATAATTTCATTCAAGGGAAGGTCATAATCTAATCTTATTATCTTTTCGTCGATATATTCCATATTTTTAAAGGTTCCCCTTCTTTCCTGAACTAAATCCATAATTCCGCCTATACACTTACTGGGAGTGATGATATTTACTTTTACGTATGGTTCTTTAATGTTTTCTATTTCATTTTTTGGAGGGAAAGAGGAAGGATTGCTTATTTTTATAGTTTCTCCATTTTTCTTAGTTACTTGATACATGACGCTTGGTGTGGTTGCGATTAAATTTATGTCATACTCCCTTTCCAATCTCTCCTGAACAATCTCCATATGTAGTAATCCTAAAAACCCACACCTAAAACCAAATCCCAAAGCTTCTGATGTTTCAGCTTCACTAAAAAGAGAGGAATCATTTAATTTCAGCTTTTCCAATGCAGTCTTAAGATTTTCATATTCCTGATTATCAACCGGATAGATACTGCAAAAAACCAAAGGTGTAACTTTTTTATATCCGGGGAGGCTTTCTCGGGAAGGATTAGAAGCATCGACAATGGTATCTCCTACTTGGGTATCTTTAATATTTTTAAATCCTGCAATTACATACCCTACTTCACCGGCAGTAAGTTTTTTTATAGGCTGCATTTTAGGACGAAATATTCCTATTTCCATTACTTCATATTTGATATCATTCGCCATAGTTTGAATAAACATACCCGGTATTATTACGCCATCTACTACCTTAACATAAACGATAGTGCCTTTATACGAATTATAAACCGAATCAAATATAAGAGCTCTTAAGGGTTGTTTCGAACTACCCTTTGGTGATGGAATTTTATTGACTATTGCTTCTAAAATATCGGCAGTTCCAATTCCTGCCTTGGCACTAGCTAAAATTATTTCCTCTTCCCTTATTTCTGAAATATTTTGTAATTCCTGGATAACTCTATCAGGATCTGCAGTAGTAAGATCTATTTTATTAATGACCGGAATTATTTTCAAATTACTTTTTATTGCTAAGTTAATATTGGCTATGGTTTGTGCTTGAACACCTTGAGATGCATCGACGATCAACAAAGCACCCTCGCATGCCGCAAGACTACGTGATACTTCATATGAAAAATCAACATGTCCGGGGGTATCAATTAAGTTTAAAATGTATTCATTCCCATCTTTGGAGTGATAATATAATCTGACTGCTTTTGATTTAATAGTTATCCCCTTTTCTCTTTCTAAATCCATATCATCCAATATCTGATCTCTTTTCTCTCTTTCTGAAATTGTTCCGGTATATTCTAATAATCTATCAGCTATAGTTGATTTTCCGTGATCAATATGAGCGATGATAGAAAAATTTCTGATATTTTCAATGTTGCAATGATAATCTTTTAACATGATTTAATCTCCACTCTTTAAGATTCTTTTTATACTATGCTTTAAACTTCTAACTTCTTTCACACCTAATATATAACTACTAATCAGATATGCTGCACTTCCACCAAAAATAGAGACAACGACTTGAATGATCTGATTATATTTATTATTTAAATCTAATATACTACTAAAATAATGACTAATCAAAATACAGATTATTCCTAAAAATATTGAAGATATAACAATTTTCATCAAAAATAATGCTTGTGATTTTAATTCAATGGCCCCAATCTTATCCTTCAAAGCTTTTACTAGAATAATCAGATTTAATATGGCTGCCACTGAAGTAGCTAACGCTAAACCAGAATGAGCTAAATATCTAACCAAAATTAAATCTAAGGCAATATTGATAACTACTATATAGATTCCGATTTTTACTGGCGTTTTGGCATCCTTCAATGCATAAAAAGACATCGTTATCAATCGAACACAAGCATAGGCAAACAGACCTATAGAATAATACAATAAGGCACTCGCAGTCATATTGGTTGCAACTCTATCGAATGTACCGTGTTCATATATTAAACGAATCATTGAATCTTTTAATACTATTAATCCTACAGCTGACGGAATGGTAGTAAACAATAACATTCTTAGGCCAAATAAAAATGATTTTTTAAATTCAGGAATATTATTTTCTGCAATGTGTTTAGCAAGCGTAGGAAAAATTGCAATAGAAATGGCAATTCCAAATACCCCCAAGGGAAATTGCACTAACCTGTTGGAATAATACAAAGCCGAAATACTTCCATCAATTAAAGTAGAAGCAATTGTCCTATCTACTACGACATTAATCTCAGTAATAGCCAGGCCTACCATGGCAGGTATTAATAGTTTTAATAATTTCTTTAATCCCGGGTCACTAAAATCCACTGTAAACTTATATTTTAATTTTTGTCTTGCCAATACCGGTATTTGTACTAATGCTTGACATATTCCCCCGAAAATTATTCCCCAAGCAATGCTATACACACCATATTTATAACTTAAAGTAAGGGCAAAAATAATAACAGAAATATTTAACATAGCCGGCGCTAAAGCAGGCGCCAAAAAATGATCATAGGAATTCAAAATACCCATAAATAAGGCAGCAACTGCAACAAAACCAATATAAGGGAACATGATTCTGGTTAAATTTATAGCTAATTGATATTTATACACATTACTTTTAAAGCCTATAGCGATTATATTAATTAGCAAAGGAGCTCCCCAAATACCTAATATAACTATAATTATTAAAATTATCATTAAAATATTTAAGACGTTCCTGGCAAAATATTCAGCTTTTTTTCTATCATGATTGGTTAAATATCCTGTAAAAATAGGTATAAAAGCTGAGTTTAAAGCACCCTCTCCCAATAAACTCCTCAGTAGATTAGGAATCATAAAGGCTGTAAAAAAAGCATCAGTTTCAATCCCTGCTCCAAATCTATTGGAAATGACTATTTCTCTGCCCAAACCTAATATCCTACAAAATAAAGTGGCAATAATGACTATT
>DASRME010000276.1:0-4718 GCA_035648095.1 Atribacterota bacterium
GTTGAATAGTTGTCGGATCCACTACAGCCTGTAAAAAATTAATTCCCATTTCTTTGGGATTCAATCCGAATAATGACCCCAACAATAATGAGGCTAACAGCATTATATATCCTAAATTCCATTTTTTTCTTATCAAGAAAATAATTACTGCGATTAGGGCTAATAATTTTAAAATTTCTGTCATTTTAATTTTACCAATTTATTCTTTCTGTAATTTATTTTGCTGTTTCTTTCTGCTTTTCTTCTTTTTCTTCTTTTTCTTTTTTTAGTTTCTTTGTTTCTTCTTTAAATTTAACCCCCTGAATATTAACGTTTACCTTAAGAACTTCTAATCCGGTCATGGAATAGACAGCGTCTTTTACTCTACGTTGTAGCTCTTCGGCCACTTTAAAAATTCCTACTTCGTAGGCAGTAATAATAGAAATAGTAATCGTCGCTTCTCCTGGTTTCATCCATACTTCCACACCTTTAACCAGGTCCTTCCTGGACAATACATTGGTTGATTTACTTCTATACCCGCTGGTGATACCGACCACTCCTTTAATTTTTATAGCTTCCTGGGCAGTAATTATAGCTACCACTTCTTTGGAAACAGTTACATTCCCCAATTCTTGTTCTTGGAGATTATCTTTAATAACCTGTTTATCCGACATTCTTACTCACCCTCCTTATTAATTTCTTTTGTTTGTCTTAAAAAACGCAAAAAGATAAAACTATTTTTTGTCTTCGTAAAATATTTTATCTATATATATTTTGATTTCTTTCGTTTCTATCCCGCTTGTTTCCAAGAGATATTCTTTTAATTTTCTTTGTATTTTTTCCGAAAGTTCAGGAATGTTTACATCCTGCTTTACAGAAAGATGAAGATCTATGTTTATCCCCCCGGACTTTAAAATATTAACCTCTGGCCTAGTTTCCGTAATCTCTCCTACCCCTTTAATCACTTTTAATATCAAATGTTTTATGGATCCGATAGAAATTTTAATTTCCCCAAAGGAAGTCTTTTGTACTACGGATAAATTTCCTTTATCGGTTTTGACTTTTTGGTAAATTAAATAAATGGCTAAAAAAAATAACAAAGCCCCTACTACACCCAAGATAATCTGGTTTAAGAAGTTAGAATAAATCATATAATTTATTTTAAAGAAAAAACTTTCTAAAGAAAATAATCTCAAAGAAAGTGCCATAAAAATTCCGGAGATAAAAACCACAACCACTAAAAACAGAACAAAAATTAAATTATTAAAACTTTCTTTACTCATTTTAAACCATCCTTCCTGTTTTTTCTACTTATACTCTACCGCATTAAAGTTTAAGCTCTCTGGTTGTTCATATTGCTTTGCGGTTATTTATTTAAGTTGGTTAATTGATTAAAATAGTCGTTTATTTTAAACATAAGTTTTCAATTTACCATTTTCAAAAGCCAAAATTCAAACCTTTTTGTATAAAATATTGTTTCTAGCGTAAGGAGTCTATTCATCTTTAATATATACTCGATACTATTTATATGCTAACAACCAATTTATCTTTCTTTTAATAGCATGTCAACGATCCTCCGTAAATCTTCTTTGCTATAAAACTCTATATTTATCTTTCCTTTCTTGCCGTCATACAATATGCTTATCTTGGTTCCTAAAACATCTCTTAGCCTTTCTTCTGCATCAGGAAACTGTTCGATGGTAATATTTTTGACTTTAAATTGCTTTTTTGGTAACTTTTCTATATTTTTAATCAGGCGCTCAGTGTCTCTTACCGATAAATCATTGGCGATTATTCTATCACACACCGCTTTTTGTACTTCTTCATCTTCTATGCTTAATAATAATTTAGCATGACCAAAAGATATTTTCCCTTCAGAAATATTTTTTTGTATCTCCGGATTCAATTTTAACAGTCTAATGGTATTAGCGACCAAAGCCCGGCTCTTTCCGGTTGCTTCTGCTAATTCTTGCTGGGTGAGGTTAAACTCATCTATTAATCTTTTGAAAGCGTTGGCCTGTTCAACAGGATTAAGATCTTCTCTTTGAATATTTTCCACCAAGGCAATTTCTAAACTTTTTTCATTATTAAAAGTTTTAATAATTGCTGGTATCTTCTTTAACCCGATCTCTTTGGCGGCCCTCAGCCTCCGCTCCCCGGCAACTATTTCATACCCATTGGCCATTTTTCTTACAATAATTGGTTGGATTATTCCGTGTTTCTTAATTGACTCTTTTAGTTCTTCCATTTTTTCTTTACCAAAACTTCTACGGGGTTGAAAAAGATTAGGGGTTAAACTTTCTATATCCATCTCGATTACAAGTTCTTTTTCTTTGTGTTCAGCCTTGGGGATAAGGGCTTCTAACCCCTTTCCTAATCCTCTTTTACTCATTTGATATCACCTCTTGGGCTAATTTTTTATAAGCTATCGCCCCTTTGGATTTTGCATCATACAAAGCAACGGGCTTACCATAGCTGGGGGCTTCGCTCACTCTGACATTCCGCGGAACGACTGCCTTAAAGATTTTTCCTTTAAAATATTTTTGAACTTCCATAACAACATCGCGGGAAAGATTTGTGCGATTATCATACATGGTCAGCAAAATCCCTTCGATTTCTAAAGATGAATTTAGATTTTCTCTGACCAGGTTTATGGTATTTAGCAATTGACCAATGCCTTCCAAGGCATAATATTCACACTGTATGGGAATAATAACCGCATCAGCCGCAGTAAGAGAGTTTAGGGTTAAAAGGCCCAGAGAAGGTGGACAATCAATGATGATGTAGTCATAATCATTTTTAATTGATTTAATCGCGTGTTTTAATTTGTTTTCCCGAGATATATAATTTACTAATTCTATTTCTGCCCCGGCTAATTGAATAGTGGAAGGTAGAATATCTAAATCTTTCACCTGAGTCGACAAAACAATTTCTTTTGCGGGGGCTTGATTAATTAAAACATCATAAATGCATCTTTTTACTTTTATTTTCTCCAAACCTATACCAGTGCTGGCATTCCCCTGGGGGTCTATGTCTATCAATAAAGTTTTTCTTTTATGTAAAGCCAAGGAAGTGCTTAGGTTTACTGCGGTAGTAGTTTTGCCTACTCCACCTTTTTGGTTGGTAATTGCCAAGATTTTAGTCATAAAAATTCTCCTAATGAGCTATGCCTTTTCGTTTTGCGTTTTTTATTTTTCTTTTTATTCCTATTTACTAAATAGGGCTTACGGGAAAAGAAAATTCCTCTACAATTAAATGATAGTTACTCATATTTAGGCAAAGAACATTTGTTCATGGTAACCAATGTTCCACGTGGAACGTCTATCTATTAATACACGCTCTAAAGTTTTCAGATGTTAGTTTCAAGCTACAAGATTTTACGGCTCACCGATTGGCGAATTCTCAAAATAATATTAGGATAATGCAAATCAATTATCAACTTTGCTCTAATTTTATATTTTGAATAATGTTTTTGCGTCTTTATTTTTAGTATCTATTTTTTCGATATATTACTTATATTATCAAAAATATTTCAAAAACACAAAGGTCTTTTATGAGGAAGACCTTCTTTTCTGGGGTATTTTAAAGGAGTCACTTTTATTTTCTTGATTATTAAAAGATGTCTTTCTTGATTTATAAAGGGAATTCGAACATTTTCCACTCCAATCAGCTCTCCGCCTAAAAATTGAACTATCTTGAGAGCTTTATCAATTTCTTCATTATACGATCTTCCCTTTTGTGCTACAAATAATCCTCCCACCCTTACCAGAGGAAGACAATACTCACTTAGAGTGTTCAAATGGGCTACCGCTCTGGATAGGGCTATATCGTATTTCTCCCGGTAATTAGGGCATTTTCCGAAAGCTTCTGCACGGCCATCAAGTATCTCAACTTGTTGAAAATTCATTTCTTCTAATATTTTTTCTAAAAATTTAGTCTTTTTCTTTCTTGCTTCCAGGAGAGATAAATTAATTGAAGGGCATATTATTTTAATGGGGATGCCTGGGAAACCAGCGCCTGTGCCTACATCAATAATACTTATTCCCTCTATATTAATATGCTTATTGATAACCTTTATACAGCTAATAGAATCTAAAAAGTGCTTAATAATTATTTCCTGGGGCGTTTTTAAAGAAGTTAAATTTATTTTTTGGTTCCATTGGATCAATAATTCTAAATATCGAGAAAATTTTTTAATCTGCTCTTTATGAAGATTAATTCCCATTTTTTGTGCATTGTTTATTAAAATATTTTCATCTTCTTTTAACAAAAATAATTCTCCTTATTTTTTTCATCATTTAATTGACCGATTAGTTGGTTAACTAGTGCGTACAATAAGACGCGATACACTATGCCTTTACCCTGCTAAAGCAAGAATTTAAAAAAAATCTATTATTCAAATATTCAAAATCAAAGGCTTTATCGCGTATATTGTGATTATTGTGCCATATCTTTTTAATATAGGAGCGAATTTATCCTTTTCGGGTTTCATCCGCCCCTTTTAACGGATTCAATAAACCGAACCCTCTGCCTCTGACTTCTGAATTCTGAATTCTGAATTTTTTCTCTTTTCCTTCTTTACTATACACCATATATTATATAATATTACATACTATAATGTTCACTAACTAACGACTATTCGCTGTCGAGTAATATCACTTTTCCACAATTTATCCACATAAATAAAATAATATTAAATATTATGATTTAAACCTATTTTAATTCAAAAATTAAAAAAC
>DASRME010000277.1:0-2299 GCA_035648095.1 Atribacterota bacterium
TAATAGAGATTCATAATGTATTCGGAAATAAAATCTCCAAAATAATAAGCTTAAAGGAATGATTTAAATGTTAAGTAAGAAAGTAATTTTTACATTTTCCCCTCAAAATGTTGAGATGCCCGTAACTTATCAGCTGATAAAAGATTATGGCTTACGGGTAAATATTTTACAGGCAAAATTTGAACCAAATTTAGGAGGAAAATTAGTCTTAGAACTCAAAGGAGAGGATGAGCAGATAAAAGAAGGCTTAAACTTTGTCAGGAAGATTGGTGTAGGGATTGAGCTATTAGAGCAAGAGGTAATATGGGATGAAAAGAAATGTATTGATTGCGGGGCTTGTATCTCTATTTGTCCGACCGGCGTATTATCTTTAGATAAAGAAACTTTTAAGTTAAAGTTTGATTACAAGAAATGTATTGTTTGTGGCAATTGTGTGGAGGCTTGTCCTTTACAGGCAATCAAAGTTACTTTTTAAAAAGAAGTAAAATAAGCGAGAAAAAAAAGCAATGATTTTTCCTCAAACTAATAAAATAGAATATAAAGAAAGGAATTATAGAAATTTAATTGAAGAAAAGGATTTAATTTCTTTTCAAATAAAAGAAGAAGAAAGCGATTTGTTTATCAGGGCAAATCAAGAATTAAGTTTCTATGCCCGACAGACAGTTTTAAACTTTAGAAGACAGATAGAGAATTATATTGATAGCCATCCTTTATTTAAAAGTACTCTTTTGCCCTATCCCCAGGATAAAAAGGCTCCCGAGATGATCCAGTCTATGATCCATACATCAGCATTGTGTGGCGTTGGACCAATGGCTTCAGTGGCAGGAGCAATCGCTGAATTCGTAGGGAAAGGACTTTTAAATTATTCCTCTGAAGTAATAGTGGAAAATGGCGGGGATATTTTTATTAAGAGTAACCAGTTGAGAAAAGTAAGTATATTTGCAGGAGAGTCTTCGTTAAGCCAGAGAATTATTTTAAAGATAGAGGCACAAAAGAATTATGTAGGGGTTTGCACATCTTCTGGCATGGTTGGTCCTTCTTTAAGTTTTGGGAAGGCGGATGCGGTTACTGTAATTTCTGATTCTGTTTTACTTGCTGATGCTGCTGCTACAGCAGTAGGCAATATAATTAAAACCATAAAAGATATAGAACAAGGCTTGATTTATGCCCAAAAGATACCAGGGGTAAAGGGTGTAGTAATCATAAAGGATGATAAGATGGGTCTATGGGGAGATATTAATTTTACTGTGGCAAGATAGAAAAAAGTGATAAACAACCCTTTATGCATTTTTACCTAGATTGAGATTTTATGGATTGGTAATTGATGAAGTTTAGGATATAGGCGAACTAGACTGACAACTATTTGATCGAGAATTGGTAAATTGGTGGATTGACAAATTGGTTAATTTAAACATTTTTATCGAAAGGGGAAATATAAATATTATGCTTACAAATAAAAAAGTTGCCATAATAGGAGTAGGTAAAATAGGGGAAACTCTTCTTAATGGTATGATCAAAAATAATTTAGTGAAGAAAGAAAATATAGCCGGCAGTACCGCCCAAGAAGCGCATGCCCAAGAGATAAACAAAAAATATGGCATTCAAACTTACATTGATAATAAAGAAATGATTTTAGGGAAGGATATTATTATACTTGCCATTAAGCCCCAAATGATGAAGCAAGTACTTTTAAATATCAAAGACATTATTTCCGAAAAACAGCTAATAATATCCATTGCTGCGGCTACCAGTACTCAATTCATAGAGGAATGTTTAGAGAAAAATATCCCGGTAATCAGGGCGATGCCCAATACACCTGCCTTAATTAATGAAGGTATGACTGTTCTTTGTCCGGGAAAGTATATTGATGAAAATCACATACAGTTGGCTATAGATATCTTTGGAGCAGTAGGGTTAGTGGAGGTTGTTCACCGGGAAGAACTAATGGATGTAGTTACAGCCTTATCAGGTAGTGGGCCGGCATATACCTATATAATTATCGAGTCATTAACTGAAGGAGGAGTAAGAATGGGTTTGCCTCGCGAATTGGCTAAAAAATTATCCGCTCAGACCTTATTGGGAGCATCAAAGATGGTATTAAAAACAGGAATGCATCCGGCTTTGTTAAAGGATGCTGTTACTACTCCCGCGGGGGTAACAGTAGACGGATTGATGGAATTAGAAGATGGAGGAATAAGAGTAACTCTCATTAAGGCAATTAGCCGGGCAACAGAAAAATCTAAGGAAATTTCTCGGTAAAAAGGTATTTAGGAAACTGTTAGCATGAATACTGTAATTT
>DASRME010000278.1:0-5960 GCA_035648095.1 Atribacterota bacterium
CTCCATTGGGATAATCATGTAATTCTGCTATCTTTGCAAGTAGTAGAATGTCTTTATTGGTGTATTTCTTTTCAAATTTATTTCTCTCATATTCTTTCACTCTCACTCGCCCGGTTTCCCGGTATTGTCTTATTTGTCTGGACACTTGAGGCCGGGAATATCCGGTTACCTTCTTTAGGTACTTCTTGATTAACCCTTTTTCTTTTTTGCCCAAGTATAAATAATCAAACCTTTTCAGCGTCTCTTCTATCCATTGATACGCCTCTTTTCGGAATCTCTTTTTAAATTCTATTACCTCTGATTCTTTCAAAAACCTCTTTACTTCAACAATACTGCTTAATTGTGAGTCATTCATAGTTATCACCATAATATAGCTATTATGACTCTTACCTTTAGCCTGCCCTGTTTAGTAGATACTCACTTAACAGGGCCTGTCAAACTTTTATCTGTCAGGGACTGGTTTCAGGCTCATCTTTGGTCATATTTACAGTACTCCTGCCAAGTTTAAGTATTTTTAATTATTCATATTTCTATAAGGAAGGAAAGAGATTATACACGAACAGTTTTTTTAAGATAGGGATTAGGTAAGGCGAGTAAAATTAATCTTTTGCAAAAGCAAACTCCAAACCTTTAAGGGCTAAATAAACAGTCCAACCTACAGCCTTATCAATTATTGATTCATCAAAAATAAAACTAGAACTGTGCAGACCATTAAGACCACCTATACCGAATAAGCCAAAAAATGAAGGGACTTTTTCTGAAAAACAGGAAAAATCTTCACCAACCATTAGCGGATTTTCTAAATTAATTGTCTTGTCATGACCCCAATATTTCCTAGCAGCCTTGGTTACTCTTAGAGTTAACTCATGGTTATTAAAAACAGGATTAGCTATATTTTTTACAAAGATTTTGGCGTTGCTGTCAAAAGTATCTGCTGTTCCGGTTACAATTTGGTTTAATCTTCTAAGCATATATTTATGAGTCTTTTCTGAAAAGCAACGCATTGTGCCTAATAATTGTGCTTTAGAAGGAATAATGTTATGGGTTGTTCCTGATTCAATTTTACATATGGATAGTACAGCAGCTTCATAAGGGGATATTTCTCTTGAAATTAAATCCTGTATATTTAGAATTAAATGTGATGCTATTACTATGGGATCCTTCCCTTGTTGGGGCATAGAGCCATGTGCACTTTTCCCATCAATATCTACCTTAATTATATCCGATATACTAGTTAAAACTCCTGCTTTTAAACCATAAGTTCCTGCTGGAAGTCCAGGCCAAACATGATGTCCGAAAAACATTGTAATATTAAAATCCTCTATTAATCCTTTCTGCAATAAACTTTCCGCTCCTCCGCAACCCTCTTCCGCAGGTTGAAAAACAAAAATAATGCGCCCTTTTATTTTATCTTTCATACGAGATAACAAATTTATTGCACCCAATAAAATTGCTACATGTGCATCATGTCCACAGGCATGCATTTTACCGGGGATCTTTGAAGCAAATGGTAATCCGCTAGTTTCGGAAATAGGCAACCCATCCATATCCGCTCTCAAGGCAATTGTAGGTCCAGAATCTCTATTCCCAATCTCTCCGATGACAGCAGTGGTATCAGCATAATTTGAATACAACTTAATATTATTTTTAATCAGATAATCTTTTATTAATTGTGCTGTGTCTTTCTCCTCAAAACGAAGTTCAGGGTTTTGATGTATCCTTCGCCTCAAATCAATAACTTCTTCCTCAATAAGTTTCGAAAGCATTTTTATTTTATTAATCATTAGATACCCTCCATATTTAGAAATCATCTTAAAATTATTATGTATTAAGATATTAAAAAATACTATCATAAATAAGTAAGATTATAAAAACCAAAAAGAAGCTAATCGTCTTACTCATTCCTTGTATGATATTGTAGATATAGAAAAATTGTTAACCAAATCCAAAACGAATTATTATTCTATATCTGCTCTTTTAACAGTTTCCAATAGAACAAATATGCCTTTCTCAATAGCATCATCCGGGGTAAACTCCAAAGGTGAATGACTAATGCCATCTTTGCTGGGAACAAAGATAAGGGCAGTGGGCATCTTTTTTGCTGTTTCTCTGGCATCATGCCCGGCAAAACTGGGCATCCTTATATGTTTAATTTTACTATTTTCACAGATTTGGCTAATCACACTTTGTAAGTTGTCATCTAACATAACGGGATCTGATTTAGACACTATTTGTAAATTAGAACCGTTTATTAATCTCATTTTATCCTGCAACATCTTCACTGCTTTTTCTAAGCACGCAATATTGATGCTGCGAAATTCTAACTTGAGAATGACTTCGCCCGGAACAACATTAAAGGCACCTGGTTTTACCGTTACCCCTCCTACCGTACCAACCATTCCTTTATTGATTTCTTTGGCAATCTCATTGACATACTGTATAACAGGTAGAGATTTGAGCAATGCGTCATCTCTTTGATTCATAGGGGTTGTTCCGGCATGGGAGCTAATTCCCTTAATATTTGCCAAAAACCGCCAACTACCCACAATGCTTGTTACAATACCAATCGAAAGATTGTTTTGCTCTAATATGCTACCCTGTTCGATATGCATCTCCAGATAACACTTAAATTGGCCGGGCTCACGATAGGAATTAACAAGATCTTTCCTCGTTAATTTAACTCTAAAAAATTCTCTTTCTAAATTCTTATCAATATTATTAATTAAGCCCATCATTGCACAGCTACCAAAATCACCGCCAATATTTGCTGGGGCAGAGCCTTCTTCATTAATAAATGAGATGACTTCAATAGGATGAACGGACTGGTAATTCATTTCTTTTAGGGACCAAAGAACTTCAATTGCTCCCAATACCCCTATCGCACCGTAGTATTTACCACCATTTGGTACAGTATCTATATGCGAACCAATAGCAATAATTTGTTTATCAGGTTGCTTGCCTTTCCATCTTCCAATTAAGTTTCCCACCGAGTCAATTTTAGTTTTTAAACCAACTTCATGCATCAATTTTTGTATGAAGTCTCTTCCTTTGAAAAAAGTGGGTGTAAAGCCAAGCCGTGTAACACCTTCCCCAGCATCTGATATTTTTGCTAATTCCATTA
This sequence comes from Atribacterota bacterium, assembly GCA_035648095.1. GTDB lineage: Bacteria > Atribacterota > Phoenicimicrobiia > Phoenicimicrobiales > Phoenicimicrobiaceae > Sediminicultor. Next base: position 3,122 of record DASRME010000278.1, read on the forward strand.
GATTAACTTTAAATCTGTTCATATTAATCATCTTAAATATCTCTCCATATCATAGATTTTTCAACTATAACTATAATTAAATTACAAAATTTTTATCCGAAAATAATTACATTTGTAAGGATCTTGTTATTCCTATATAGGAACTTGCTCTAACCCATCATAAGGGGTAGGAAATTCCCGCTAGTCTAAATTATTTCCATTATAACTATATTTCTATTATATTGAAAGTATACGAATTGACTCATATAAAAAAGTACTCCAAATTATTTTAATAATAACCTAATCTCCTTTATATTTAAAGAGAAAGAAGTAGAGCCAAATGTATAACATTCTTTTGGACTACTCCAACCAAACCGAAACTGTTAAACCACAAATGTATTAGCGAAGTTACAACTGAAAAAACCAAGACAAAAAGTCTCATCTTACCGTAAAACTTGCGATATTTGTGTTCTTCGCTTTCAATTATCTCTACTTTTTCAGAAGTCATTTTAATCCTCCTATATTATAAAAAAAGTGAAAACAATGACCAAATTATATAGCATAAGTTGTACTAATTTCGAGTAGTGTTTACACTTAGCTTAAAATAAATTGGTCATGCATGTGTTCTTTCCTATAGAATATCAATAAGTAAAAATATCCAAAAGTAGGAAGAAGAACAGCACATATGACCAAAGATGAACGTATTGCCAGTTTCAAGTATAGTGTACTACAATATGCACAAAAATACCTATAATATTACTTATACCTGTAAGGTATTTATTTATTCAGAACTATCTACTACAAGTGGTTAGAAAGATTCAGTAAATTAGGTTATCTAGGGCTACAAGATAAGAAAAAAGCTAAACCTAAGATGGGTAACCAGATAAAACCAGATAAAGAAAAGATCATTCTTAATTATATAATAGATTATCCTACACACGAACCAAGAAGGATAGCCAATGAATTAAGACAACAAGGAATTAGGATAAGTGAAAGCGGAATATATGATGTCTTATGACGGAAACAATTAAACCATCGATTAGATCGACTCTTCTATACCCAAGAAAAATCAGCTAATCCACTAATAAGTGAAAGGTACATAAGAGAGAAAGGAAAATCATATTTCGGCCTACTATTCTGGTTATCTCTTCTGTCAGGATACCTTTTATATCGGTACCATTAAAGGCTTAGGGAGAACCTATCAACAGACTGGTTTAGATTATCATAAGAGGGATATAGTTACCCCCCCCCTTATGATAATCTACAAAGTAAAATTCAAAATCAATTATTATCAAGTACACAACAATCTACTTTATCACTTACCTTTTATATATCAAAATTGCTTTTCTATTTCATTTCAGGAGGGATTAAATCTTCGGGAATTTCTATACCTTGATCTCTATAGAATTTCACCGCTCCAACATGTAGTGGGGTTACTAACCCTTTTAGTGCCTCTTCTAAGCTTATTTGGGAAAGTGCCTTATGACGCGCTTGTAGATCTTTAAAGCGCTTCACGTACATTACTTCTAACAATTCATAAACTGCTTTTTCATCAATATCTTCACGAGTTACTAAGGAAGACTTAAAACCGATCAGATTAAGATCTTTTTCCTGCTTGGGATACGTTCCTGCTGGAACAACAATCCTTGAGTAGGCAGGCATAACTTTTTTCATCTTGGCTAACTCTTCATCAGTAAATTCAATCATACCTACTTCCAGGGAGCTGGCATAAAGCTGTGTTACAGAAGAGGTGGGATAACCAGAACCCAAATAGGTTGCATCAATTAGTCTGTCTTGCATGGCCTGTACAGAATCATCTTGACCAATATATTCAGCATTTATATCGTTGAATGTAAAACCACCTAAGGTCTCAAAAATATCCGGGCAATAGAGACTTCCACCACCACCAGGAGGGCCAACTGCAATTTTCTTACCAATAAAATCTTTTAAAGTTTTTATTCCCGTATTCTTTCTGTACACCAGCTCAACTACTTCTGGATGTAAAGCAGTAACAGATCTAATATTTTTTATCGCTTTACCTTCATATTGTTTCTTACCATAGTAAGCATTTCCTGAGGGTACGGCACCAATAAGACCCATAGCCATTTCATTATTTCTTAACATCTCTAAATTTTCCGCACTACCACCAGAACTAGAGGCAGAGAAATTATAATCAGAAATTTCTTCATTGGCAATACTAGCTATAGAACACCCAACAGGATAGACAGTACCTCCTGTAGAACCGGTGCCTATGCCAAGAATTTGTTGTGCAGCCAATTGACCAACACTTAAATACATTAACACCAAAACAAACATCAAAGTTAATAATAATCTTTTTTTTAACACAAAAAACCTCCTCGCCTTAATATTATAATTCTATGTAAAAACAAATAAATATATTGATCTCTTTCACATCACCTCCTTATGTTTCTTGCCAAGGGCATGTAACAAAATAAAATTTACTTTTGAACCTGTTTTGTTGATTCCATTGACCTTGGCGAAATGGTATAATTCCATTCCAGATTTACAGCATGATATCGTATATTGAGTTCTTTCTCCAAACCTGTTACCTTTTTCTCTTTTGATTCTTTCTTGTGTTTCTTCTCGTGAGATTTGGCATAACCCATTAGTATTTCGCTCCCTTGATTATTAATCATACCCCACTCCCCCGATTCTTGTCAAGGAAAAGTCTTATCCAATGCAAGATGAGCCTGAAAGTAAGAGTCATGCTGCTAATATTTTATCAAATAATTTATCTCTTTCCAACTGTACTTTTTTAGCCATCTCATTATCAGTATATCTTTTTGCTTTTTTATCTAACATTTCAAAGGTTACACTTTCTTTTAGATATATCCGGGCA
>DASRME010000279.1:0-3427 GCA_035648095.1 Atribacterota bacterium
ACTGTATTCTCTGCGCTCTATGCTAAACGCTCTATGCTATAATACGAGATACGATTCACGAGATACGAGATACGATTTATATTTCCTCTTGTAAAGTTTTAAATTTCAACTTATAATAACAAAAGAAGGGAGCGGATAGGCTCTGGTGGGCCTTGCGGACTTCAAATCCGTGGGCGGTAATTAATTTTAATTGCTGCGGTGGGTTCGATTCCTACCCCTCCCGCCATTATTTTCTATCTTCAAAAACCACAAAAGGAGATAATCTTACTCATTGAAAAATAATAAAGATGCGGATAACAAGAACTTAAACTTATTGCTATCAAAGATTCCCAGTGTAGAGATAATCCTACAAAATAAAAATTTACATCCTTTAATGATAAAATATTCTCGAAAAATACTTACCCAAATGGTAAGAAAAGTGATCTCTGAAGAGAAAAAAAATGCATATAAAAATGGCCACCTGTATTCAGCTCAAGAAAGGATAAATAAAATTAAAGAATATTACGAAAAAGAAAATCTATCTTTCTTGCAAAGAGTAATAAACGGCAGTGGGGTAATTCTCCATACTAATCTAGGGAGAGCACCTCTTGGCAAAGAAATGCTTGCGGCAGTTCAAATCTCTTTGCAAGGTTATGCTAATTTGGAATATGATCTTGCCGAAGGTAATAGAGGAAAAAGAGGAGAAATTGTTGAAAAACTACTTTGCACTCTCAGCAATGCAGAAAATAGCTTAGTAGTGAATAATAATGCCGGTGCAATATTCTTAATACTAAACACCCTGGCAAAAAACAAAGAAGTCATTGTCTCCAGGGGAGAATTAGTTCAAATCGGAGGAGGATTCCGTATTCCGGAGATATTAGAAGAAAGCGGAGCTTATCTTCGAGAAATAGGTACTACTAACCAGACCTTTATTGATGATTATGAAAAAGCTATTAATGATAATACTGCCTTAATATTGCGAGTCCATCAAAGTAATTTTAATATGAACGGTTTTGTTCATCAAGCTGAAATTAAGGAACTTAAAAAATTAGGAAAAAAATATAATTTACCGGTAATCGTGGACTTAGGCAGTGGAACATTTTTAAATACCGAGAATTTTGGATTAAAACATGAACCAACTGTTCAAGAAAGTATTAGAACCGGTGCTGATATTGTTTGTTTTAGTACAGATAAACTCTTGGGAGGTCCTCAGGGAGGGATTATTTGCGGAAAAGAGATTTATCTAAAGAAAATTTCGCAACATCCTCTATTTCGAACACTCAGGGTGGATAAAATCACCTTAACTATACTTCAGGAGATTTTATTATCTTATCTAAGAGGTGAGGCGGTAACCAAAATTCCAATTTGGAGAATGATTTCCAGCCCTTTAGAAAAAATTACTTTTCGCAGTCAGAATATCTGCCAAAAACTGAAAAAAGAAGGTATCCCGGCCTTTACCAAAGAAGGAGAGACTGCTATAGGCGGGGGTTCTTTGCCCGGACAGACTTTGCCAACCGAATTAATCATGATAAAACCTCCCTGTCCGGTGGAAATTTTTTCAAAAGAATTACGCTTATACAGCCCTCCTCTACTGGGACGAAAAGAAAAAGAATATTTTATCTTAGACCCCCGTTGTATTGACCCTTCTTCCGACAATTTAGTAATAAAAATCACTAAATCAGTTTATTCTAAATTAAAATAAAAAGAGGTTTTTATGTTTGTTTTCGGTACAGCCGGCCATATTGACCATGGCAAAACAGCTTTAATCTATGCTCTTACTTCTATAGATACTGATCGTTTACCTGAAGAAAAAGAAAGAGGTATGACTATTGACCTGGGATTTGCCTGGTTAAAACTTCCTTCCGGGGAAAAAGTCGGAATAGTCGATGTCCCCGGACATGAAAACCTGATAAAGAATATGATAGCAGGGGCAACCGGAATCGATGCCGTAATTTTAGTGGTTGATGCCAATGAGGGCTGGATGCCCCAGACCGAAGAACATTTCCAAATTGTAGATTTACTGGATATAAAATATGGTATCATCGCCATAACCAAAATCGATCTGGTAGACCAGACTAGATTAAATTTCGTAGAAAACCAGATCAAAGAAAGACTAAAAAACTCCATTTTCTTAAATGCACCAATAGTAAAAGTCAGTACGGTAAAAAATATAGGAATTGATCAGATAAAATTAGCTATTCAGGATCTAATCCACCGGATGAAACCGAAAAGAGATATAGGAAAACCAAGGTTATACATTGATAGGGTCTTTAATATTAAAGGAAGCGGAACAGTAATCACCGGTACCCTAATAGGAGGAATCCTCCACCAGGGCATGGAAGCAATCATTTTTCCTTCTTATAAAAAAGTTCGCCTTAGAAGCTTACAAACTTACAAAGAAAAAGTTGAAAAAGCCTTTCCGGGAAGTAGAGTAGCTCTCAATTTAGTTGGAATGGAAAAAAATGAACTGCACCGAGGAGACATTGTCTTTGGAACCAAGCAGATTAAAGCCAGTAGGAATATAGATGTTCGGATACAACTTCTCCCTCAGCTTAAAAAATATTCTTTAACCAATAGATTAGAATTGGTTTTTTTCACCGGAACTAAAGAGATTTTGGCTAAAATAATTCTTAACCAAAAGGAATGCCTTAAACCCGGTGAAACAGGATTTGCTCAACTTCGTTTCAAAGAATCACTGGCAACTTATTTGGGAGACCGTTTTATCTTAAGAATACCCAGTCCTCCCAAAACGATTGGTGGAGGGTTAGTTATTGATCCCTTAGCTCATAAATTTCATTTTAAGAACAAAGATATCATTAATCTTTTACAAAAAAGAGCAAAGCTTGATTTAAATGAATTGATTTTAACTGAACTAAAAAAAATCAACTTTATCAAAAAGGATGACTTATTAATTAATAGCAATTATGCTGATTCAGAAATTAAGAACTTAGTTGAATCATTGGAAAAACAAGGTGAAATAATCGCTACTAATTCATGGCTGATTGATAAAAACTACTGGCAGGAGCAAAAAACAATATTTATGAACAGGTTAGGCCAAGAATATGAACTTTATCCTTTACAGACAGGTTTTCCTTTAAATAAATTTCAGAGTTATTTTTATTATTTAAAACCGGAAATGTTTAACTATTTATTAAATGCTCTGATTAATACGGATACAATAGATTTGAAAAAGGGAATAATATTTTTACTCTCCCACAAACCTAAAATTTCTTCACAGCAAAAAATATTAATTTCTAAAGTATTAAAAATCCTAAAAAGTAACTCCACTAATCCCCCTAATGAAAAAACACTTATTTCCCAAATTGCCGGGGGCAAAGAAATCATAGATTTTTTAATTCAAGAAGGAGAAATTATCAAATTAAGTGATGGTATTTTACTGGAAGGTAAAAATTATGATATGATGAAAAATAAATTGATAGATTTCTTA
>DASRME010000280.1:0-7149 GCA_035648095.1 Atribacterota bacterium
TTGATGATCTGTCTATTCGGGTGATTGAGACACCTGGTCATACACCGGAACACCTTTCTTATATTGTGGTAGATAAATCAAGAGGAAAGGAACCGGTAGCCGTTTTCTGTGGCGATACCCTGTTTGTAGGAGACGTAGGTAGGCCTGATCTTTTCCCGGGAAGGGCAAAAGAATTGGCTTCCCAGCTATTTTTCAGTCTTAAAAAATTAAAGAAATTATCGGATTTTTGTGAAGTTCTACCGGCACACGGAGCAGGTTCCCTCTGCGGAAGGGCTATAGGTGCTAAACGAACAAGTACCATCGGATATGAAAGGAAATATAATATAGCATTGCGGATTAAGTCAGAAGAAGATTTTATTGATTCTCTGACCCATGAAATGCCTCCGGTACCGGACCATTTCAGCCGTTGCAGTGATATTAATCGAAAAGGTCCTGAATTGGTTCGTAACTTAGATAAAATTAATTCTTTAAAACCTTTGGAATTCGCTGAATTAGCCAAATCAGAGGATTATACAATACTCGATTGCCGTATTTATGATGCCTTTGGTGGTCAGCATATTATCGGTTCATACGGAATTGATTTTGATGGTAATTTCCCGACTTTCTCCGGATGGATGGTTCCTCCGGAGAAAAAGATTCTTTTGGTAACACCTCATCTCCTTGAAGCAGAAGAAGTAGCAATCTGGTTAAGAAGAGTTGGTCTGGATAATGTGGTTGGATTTCTGGAAGGCGGCATGCTTGAGTGGGCCAAAGATGGTCTTCCCACCCAACATATTTGCCAGATTTCTGCCCCGGGATTGGAGCATATTCGAAATAGTGAAGCAATTCATATCCTGGATGTTCGTGCTTCTTCTGAATTTGAAGAACAGCATATTGAAGGAGCAATCAATATTCCTGCGCCTGATCTCAGGGAAAGATATAAGGAACTTGATAAAGAAAAGGAATATTATGTTATCTGCAGCACCGGCCATCGTTCGAGTTTGGCCATATCAATATTGCTAAAAAAGGGTTTTTATAATCTGGTTAATGTAGCCGGTGGAATGACCGGTATAGGGGCATTTGGGGAAAATCGTGAGATGATTAAAAAGTAGGGAAGTTTCACTTATCGTGGTAGACTTCATCGTTAATAATCATAATAAAGAGGAGGAATTTGAAATGGATATTCTTGCATTGAAATTATGGTCACCTTATTGGGTGGGAGCAGGAATCGGGATTCTAAGCTGGTTTACTTTTATGCTTTCCGATAAACCAATCGGTTGCTCAACTGCTTTTGCCCGGACCAGTGGCATGATTGAACAAGCTCTGACTGGAAAATCTGTAAAGAATCAGCTCTACTACCAGAAATTTCCTGCGGAAATTGACTGGGAGTGGATGTTTGTCCTGGGGATAATCATTGGTTCTTTTTGTTCTGCAAACCTTTCCGGAGAGTTTCAATTAAGATGGCTTCCATCCATATGGATAGCCAGGTTCGGTCTTCAGGTGTTTCCTCGAATATTGACTGCTTTCCTGGGTGGTATCCTTATGGGAATTGGAGCAAGGTGGGCTAATGGTTGTACCAGTGGTCATGGTATCAGTGGTACCCTTCAACTGGCGGTAAGCAGCTGGATTGCCGTTATTTTCTTTTTTGCTAGCGGTATATTAGCTGCCTACTTGATTTATTAGGGAATAGGAGGTTAAGATGTTAAAAAAATTACATTTAAAAAAACAGACTCAACTTATTCTTGGTCTGTTCATGGGAATTATTTTTGGTTTTCTTCTACAGAAGGGTGGGGCAGGAAAATATGATATTATTCTGGGTCAGCTCCTTCTAAAAGATTTTACCGTCCTTAAAATTATGCTTTCTGCCGTGGTTACAGGAATGATTGGTATCTATATTCTAAAAGGATTAGGCTTAGCCCAACTTCATATTAAACCGGGTTCGGTAGGCATGACCGTTGTTGGTGGGTTGATATTTGGTGTAGGTTTTGCGGTACTCGGTTATTGTCCCGGAACCATATCCGCGGCGATTGGCCAGGGTAATCTGGATGCCTTATTCGGTGGTCTTATTGGGATTCTATTTGGCTCAGGAATTTTTGCTCATCTTTATCCCAGTTTGCAGGGTATTCTAAAAAAAGGATGGTTTGGCGATATAACCATTCCCCAGTATTTTAAAGTGAATCCCTGGGTGGTGATTTTACCACTTTGCATAGTGATTATTCTGTTCTTTTATTGGATTGAATCGATGGGTTTATAGAAAAAATAAAATGGTTCAGAATACTATTTAGTTTTAGTAGTATGGTCATTGCCAAGAATGAACCTGCAATGAATTTTGGCAGTAGTATAAAAATACTATTGACAAATCAGGAAAACCATGAGAGAATGTTAGGTAAGCATTAACTAACTATCGAGGTAAGATTTTGAAAGCATATCGTAAATTATGTAACGTATTTGATGGTTTTATGCAGATTAAGACAGAGTGCAGGTTCTGTGTCATCGATAAATATAATATGTCAGAGCTGACCTTAAAGCAGATTGAATATTTAAAGAAATTTGATGAATATGAATATGTCACCATTAGTCAATTAGCCGAAGATTTAAAATTATCCAAACCGTCAATCACCGAATTGGTTAAAAAGTTTATTAAATTAGATTGCGTTACAAAAGAGCAATGCAGTCATGATGCAAGAGTCTATTATTTGTATCTTACCGAAAAAGGTAAAGGGATTGCCAGAATTGAACGGATTACAAATGAGGATTTTATCAGAAGAGTGGAAGATTGTTTAAGCGAAGAAGATATTAGTTTGCTGATAGAATTATTGTCAAAAGTAGTGTAAAATTGTATTTTTTTTAGGGTTATTGTTAGGTTAAGTGTAACTAACTATTAGAAATTTTTAAAAGGAATGTTGTTACAAAGAGAGAATATAGAATTTGAAATAAAAAAGTAACAAAAGTTTTGGAAGAGGTTGGACAACTCTTCAAAGAAATGAAGGAGATGTTGTTTTAATGAAAACTATATTAACAAAAGAAATCATAGAAATAGAAGTCCAAGAAGTAGCTTTAATATAAGAAATGAGGTGGAAATTATGAAAGATAATAAGGTGAAAGATGAGTTAGTTGTTATAGCGATGCCCGGGCATGTGCTATTTAAAGGAATAAAAAGCACCATAAAAATTAAGAAATCCTTGGGTGAAAAAATATATTCCAGAATTAAGCAGGATGATAACTATGCTATTGCATTGCTATTAAAAGAGGGATGTGATTTTGACGCTTACCAGGAAAAAGATTTATATACCATTGGAAGTCTGGTGAAAATCGAGAAGATAGTCGATTCAAAAATAACCTATGATATAAATGTAGAAGCATTGGACAGGGTAGAAGCGAAGAATATACGTCAGGAACAGGATTATTTTGTTGCTAAATATGAAATGACGCCGGATATTGAAGATTTAGACAAAAATACGCAAAAGCAAATGTTTGAATATGTTAAAAAATTGACTACGGAAATAAGCGGGAAATTTATAGGTTCTGAAAGTTATATTCAATTCATCCAAAGCATGAAGGACTTGGAGCAACTTATTGGTTATTTAATGCAGTTTATCAATATACCCGCTAGCGAAAAACAAGAGTTATTAGAGATTAGATCCAGAAGAAAAAAAAGTTTAAAGTTTTTAGATATGTTAATAGAACAAAAGGAAAATGTCGAATTTCAAATGGAGATGAATGCAAAGTTAACCGGAGAAGTCAATAAACAATATAGAGAAAAAATGCTGAGAGAACAATTAAAGGCGATACAGGAAGAATTAAATGAAGGCAAGCAGTCAGAAAGTAAAAAGAAGGATTATTTGCAATTAATCAATGAATCTAAGATGCCCGAAGATGTTAAAGAAATTTCCCGGGAGGAATATGAAAAATTACAAAATCAAAGTCAGAATAGTATGGAGACGAATGTGATTAGAAACTATTTGGATTTATTGACCTCGCTTCCCTGGGGGGAAAGCAGTGTAAAGGAAGTAGATATTAAAGAAGCTAAAAATATTTTAGAAAAAGATCACTTTGGACTGGATAAGGTGAAGGAAAGAATTATTCAACATTTAACCGTCATGAAACTTAAGAATAATCAACAGGGTTCAATACTCCTTCTGGTAGGACCTCCGGGAACCGGAAAAACCAGCCTGGGGAAAAGCATTGCAAAAGTGCTTCAAAGGGAATATGTGAGAATTAGTCTTGGAGGAATAAGAGATGAAGCAGAGATAAGAGGGCATAGGCGAACTTATGTCGGTGCTCTTCCGGGAAGAATTATACAGGGTATCAAAAAAGCAGGAACCAATAATCCGGTGTTCATATTGGACGAGGTTGATAAGCTGCTGGCTTCCAATATGGGAGACCCAGCGAGTGCATTACTGGAAGTCCTGGATCCTGAACAAAACAATTCTTTCTCGGATCATTATTTGGAAGTTCCCTATGATTTATCTAATGTATTTTTTATCGGAACGGCAAATTCCCTGAGGGAAATTCCGGAGCCGCTTAAAGATAGAATGGAAATCATTCAGATTAACAGCTATACCACGACAGAGAAATTTCACATAGCGAAAGATCATCTGATTGATGAAGTGTTGGAGGGTCATGGCCTTATCCATGAACAATTAAAGATAGAAGATAACGCTTTAAAGGCGATTATCGATAAATACACCAGGGAAGCCGGAGTGAGAGGGATTAAAAAACAATTATCAGCGATAGCCAGACATGCGACAGAAAAAATTGTGGTTGATGAAGTGAAACTTCCTTATATTGTGAAAGAAGAGATGTTATTTGATATTTTAGGACCTGAAATTTCAACTTATGATAAAGTGAAGAAATTAAATCCTCCCGGAGTGGTTACCGGATTAGCCTGGACACCGGTTGGTGGAGATATTTTGTTTATTGAGAGTGCCTTTATGCCGGGAAAAGGTGAGTTAACGTTAACGGGACAGTTAGGTGATGTCATGAAAGAGTCAGCAAAAATATCTCAAAGTTTGATTAGGTCGAGATTGGTTTTAAAATTGAAGGATATAGGTTTTGATAAACATGACCTTCATATTCACATACCGCAGGGCTCTATACCCAAAGATGGACCGTCAGCAGGCGTGACGCTATTTACCTCAATAGCATCACTGTTTACTGGAATACCTGTAGACCCTAAAACAGCCATGACCGGTGAAATATCTTTAAGGGGGGCAGTGCTTCCCGTTGGAGGAATTAAAGAAAAGGTAATAGCAGCACATCGTTCCGGTATCAAAAAAATACTTCTTCCTTTGGAAAATAAAAAGGACCTTTACGATGTTCCAGATGAAGTCAAGAAAGATATACAGTTTATTTTTATCGAAACCATAGAAGAATTAATTCACCAGACATTAGGTATTAAATTGCCAGAAGCAAATAAATTACATCTTCGTATGATGGATACGATAGATATCGACTCTGAAAGTGAAAGAATACATGAAAAGTCAAGAAAAGGGACATTTAGTTTGACATAATCGGTTATAGTTTATGCAATAAATAAGGGTAACTGTTGTCAAGAAACTAAAAAGTTAAAAAAGCAGTATAGTGGAAAGACATGGGGAAATATAAACCCATGTCTTTCCACTCATAATTTTTTCTCCACTTGTCCGGCCAATCTCATTCGTATAAATAACCAGGGTGCTCCAAAACTGATCCACATACCCAGCAGTAGATAACGGAAAAATCGGCATAATTGATAGAAGGCTTGGCCCTCTGAAGGAAGCATCAGTTTCAATCCAAGATATAGTATCCCTATTCCAAAAAGCCCAAGCAAAAAACTGTAAAACCGTTGCAGCCAACTCCCCGGTCGAATTCCTCCAATAGAAGAAGAAAATATTAGCAGACCATAACCCACACCGGTCAAAGCGGCTACCCCACTGATCATATCCGATGATGATTGAATTTTTAATAAGATCACCGGGAATAACGTAATGCCAATAATTTTAAATATCATATTCTTCTGAATAAAATTGAGTTTTATCTTCAAAAAAATAAAATAACTTAAGCCGAGAATGAGTCCGCCCAATAACCATCCACCCAGGACATCGGTGGGAAAATGGACGCCCAGATAGATCCGGGAAAATCCAATCAAAAGAATCAATAAAACAGAAAGGTAACGAATCCAGATTTGTTTTTTCCAATAAGCTATAGCTATACTCCCCCAGACCACCATAGATGACTGGGCATGACCGCTGGGGAAACCGTATCCATAGGCATGAGCCTTTTGAATTTCCGGTACAATATCAAAAGGGCGGGGCTGCTGAAATATTTCTTTTACTCCGGAATTAACATAAAGGGATAATAAAAAGATAATTCCAACCCGTATTCCCAAATAAAAATCAACACACCAAATGAGGAAGGAGAAAAAAAGTAAATAAAATAATTCTTCTCCGAGTGAAGTGATGGCTCGAAAAAAAGAATCCAACAAGGGTGTACTAATCTGTTGCATTATAATAATGAAATCTAATCCCCACTGAAAAATGGCATCCATTCTGGCATCTTCCTTATCAACGATAATAATTTATTATATCAAAAATAATCGAAAAATGTTCTTTTTCCTAAAAAAATCATTTATAGTCCCCAAATGATAAACAAAACAACAATTGACATATTAACACTCTATATATAAAATGTAGTTATATATATGATAATCAGCTGCTATCTCAAGATTTATACTCTATAGATTTAACATACTAACGAACCTTACAAAGAAAAACGATGGGTAAAAATAAGAAAAATAATCATTATCAATTAAAATGAAGCAGTAAAATGGCCGGAGTATTGTTTGTCAAAAAATTATATTAAATCACTTGGAAATGAATATTATTAATAGGAGGAGAAAAAATGAATATTTATAAGTATGCTATGCAATTGGAAAAAGACAGTGAAAATTATTATAACAAACTAATGAATGAAACAGATGATGTAGGATTACAGGCAATATTAAAAATGTTGGCAGGCGAAGAAGCGAAACATTTTAGTATTGTAGAACAGATGATGAAAAACAATACTCACCCGGAATTAATAGAAACAGACATCTTAAAGAATGCCAGGAATATCTTTGAGAAAATTAAAGGGAAAAAACTAGAATTTAACTTTGATTTAACACAGGCAGATTTCTACCGTAAAGCC
>DASRME010000281.1:0-2440 GCA_035648095.1 Atribacterota bacterium
TGAATATTTGTTTCCAAGATTGGACTATTTATGGCTCTTTGAGCTGCAATTATGGCTCGGTTTTCTCCGCTAGCCCTACCTAGCCCCATTATTGCTGTACCAGCATTTTGTATAATCATTTTTACATCAGCAAAATCTACATTTATTAAACCTGGCTCGACAACAATTTCGGTAATTCCCTGAATACCATGTAACAGAACTTCATCGGCCATCTTGAAAGCATCCAATAGAGAAGTATTTTCCTCAACAATCTGAAGCAATCTATCATTGGGTATTACAATTAAAGTATCTACACATTCTTTTAATAATTTTATTCCTTGTTCAGCTTGTTCCATCCTTTTATGACCTTCAAAAGAAAAAGGTTTTGTTACTACACCCACCGTTAAGGCACCTAATTCTTTAGATATCCGTGCAACGATAGGAGCACCACCGGTTCCTGTTCCGCCTCCTATTCCAGCGGTGATGAATACCATATCTGCTCCTTTTAAAGCTTTAGCAATCCTGTCTTTATCTTCTTCGGCAGCTTTTCGGCCAATTTCAGGATCCCCTCCACTACCCAAACCCTTGGTTATTCTACTACCAATTTGTATTTTTTGTTCTGCATTAGAAAAGGCTAACACTTGAGCATCGGTATTGGCAGAAATATAATTAACCCCTTGTAATTTCGCATCAATCATTCTATTGACAGCATTCCCGCCGCCACCGCCTATACCGATTACTTTTATCTCAATAAATTCTCCTATTTTATTATTAAGGTTAAACAATTTATAACCTCCTCGTAAATAATGAAATATTATTCTAATTTAAAAGTAATAAAAAAACTAAAAAAAATCTTTCAACCAACTAATGATTCTAGTAAAAATATTTTTTACTCTTGGTCTTCTTTTAGTCGATTTAAATGATCTTCCAATAGAATATCTTTCAGTGAAAAAGCTTAACAATCCAACTGCTCCAGAATAGGATGGATCATTTATCATATCTGCCAACTCTCCTTCGTAATGGGGACTGCCTAATCGAGAAGGTAAGTTTAGGACCTGTTCTGCAATCTCTGAGATACCGGGCAGTAAAGAGCTTCCTCCTGTTATAACTATCCCACCGGGAATCATATTATAGTACCTAGATTTTCTAATTTCAGTCCCTAGTAAATTAAATATCTCACTTACCCTAGGCTCAATTATTTCTACCAGGTACTTTTGGGTTACATTATGCTTATTTATTCCGTTAATGCTGGAAATCTCTATTAATTTTTCAGGAGAATTACTATTTTCAACTGCAGTTCCATAATTAATTTTTATCTTTTCAGCTTCTTCTATAGAAGTTCTTAAACCAACGGCTAAATCGTTAGTTATCTGGATACCTCCAACTGGTAAAACTGCAGAATAAACCAATCCACCTTCAACAAAAATTGCTATTTCAGTAGTACCTGCACCAATATCAACTACTAAAACTCCCAATTCTTTTTCAGCATTACTTAAAACTGCATTACTGGAAGCTAAGGTTCCAAAAATTATTTCCTCAATATCCAATCCTGCACCTTCTACACATTTAATTAAGTTTTGCACAGCAGTAACTGATCCGGTGATAATATGGACTTTACACTCTAATCTTGCTCCCGACATTCCCAGGGGATCGGATATTCCACTTTGGCCATCAACGATAAATTCACGGCTTAAAGTATGAATTAATTCTTTCTCGGAAGATACTATTCCCGCCTTTGCTGCTTCTATAACTTTTTCAATGTCATTTTCAGTAATTTCTGGGGATTCACCAGAAATAGCAATAACTCCTTTACTATTTATAGAGGTTATATGGCTTCCAGTAATTGAAATAAAAGCAGAATGAATGCGAACTCCTGCCATACGTTCAGCGTTTTCAATAGATTCTTTTACTGATAGGATAGCTTGATCTAAATCTATAATTACTCCTTTTCTAACTCCCAAGGAAGGGGCTGTTCCTATGCCAATGATTTCTATTTTGTCATTTTCTGCTAATTCCCCTATAAATGTACATACTTTTCCGGAACCTATATCCAAACCAACAACAATATCATCTGCTCCCATATTCATAACCTCCTGTATGCTTTAAAATATCATACACTACTTAAAAAATAAAGTAAACAAGCTAATGTCTTTTATTTTTCAAACATCATTTTTTTATCTTTATTATTAAACTATCCTTAAAGCGAATATCTATATATTCTACTAATAATTTTTCCATTTCAATTTTTTCCAATGCTTCCCTTAATAAATTTTCCTTATTAATAATTTCTTCTGGTCTATTCACCCTAATTTTTAAGGTGTCATCCTTATTGCAAATCATAAAATCATCCGGGGATAATATTTTTACCTGGCAAAATTTCTTAGGCAGTATCACTTCCGCCGAGTTAATACATTCCAACGCCGCCCTAAATTCAGGTTTATCTATCATTTCTCCTATTTTT
>DASRME010000282.1:0-7671 GCA_035648095.1 Atribacterota bacterium
TGTCATTGCGAGGGAACGAAGAGACCGAAGCAATCCCATCATGTTATATAACTATTATTTGCAATGACATGTTTTATAATTCATCATGCAAATCTTTCCATTCCGGATTAATTCCTGTAATCAATTTAACTTTCTTAGTCCTTGGACCTGCTTTTATCTGTTTTTCTCTTAATATGGCATTTTCCGGGTCATCATATATTTCAAAAAATATTAATTTATCGATATTATAGTTTTTTGTAAATCCATCAATAACTTTTTCTTTATGTTCCCAAATTCTTTTCTTTAAATCGCTGGTAACTCCAGTATATAAAACGGTATTTATTTTATTGGTCATTATGTAAACATAATAACAGGGATTGCCACGGCTTCGCCTCGCAATGACAGAGAGAAAATTACTCTGCAATGATATTTTTTTTCTTAATATTGAATTACTATTTACTATATTAGTTGTTCAATCGGTAAATTGGTCAATTGGTTAATTAATGTCAAAGTATTTTTTTGCTTCACCCACAGTATATAGCGACCCGGTGATACATATAAGGTCGTCCTCATTAGAATTCGATAAAGCACAATTTATAGCCTGTGAAATATTTTCTATAACGATTATTTTATTCTCATTTATATATTGCGCTGCTTCTTTGGCAATTGTCTGAGGGGAAGCTGCTCGAGGATTTTCTGCCTTAGTAGCAATAATTAAATCCGCGCCAGGTGCTAATATCTGTATCATTTTTTTATAATCTTTATCAGCAAAAATAGCTAACACCAAAATAAGATAGCGATAAGAAAAAATCTCTTCCAGTGCTTGCCGCATTATCTTTGCTCCATTGGGATTGTGCGCACCATCTAATATTATTGTAGGGTTATTCCGGATGATTTCTAATCTCCCGCTCCATTTAACTTTTTCTAAGCCGGCTCTTATGGCTTTTTGGGAAATATCTATTCCCTTTATTTGAAGAGCTTCTACCGCCGCAATGGCAGTCGTAGCATTATCTGCTTGATGTCTACCCAATAAGGGAGTATGAAGATTTTTATAATGATGATAAATTCCCTTTAAATCAAATGTTACTCCCTTAATATCAGATTTTACTATTTCATAATTTATTTCTTTCCCTGTACTATAAATAAGGGAATTTTTCTCATCAGCTATTTTCTTAATCTCATTATAAACCTCATCATATTGTTTAGAAGATATTACAATTCCTCCCGGTTTAATAATTCCTCCTTTTTCTCTGGCAATTTCCTCTAAACTATTCCCTAATTTATCCATGTGGTCATAATCGACATGAGTAATGACAGAAACTAAAGGTTCACCAACATTTGTAGCATCTAATCTCCCGCCTAATCCTACCTCTAAAACTAAAAAGTCTACCTGTTCTTCAAAAAAATAGAGGAAGGCTAAAGAAGTAATGACTTCAAAGAAGGTAGGATGGCCGTAGGAAGGTGTTTGGGCAACCTTTTCTATGAAAGGTTTGATTCTTTCTAATAACTCACTTACTTTTTTCTTGTTTATCGGTTTTTGATTAATTTTAAATCTTTCGGTAAAATCAACTAAATGAGGAGAAGTATATAAGCCGACCTTGTAACCATTAGATTGCAGAATTGAACTAATTAAAGAAGCTGTTGATCCTTTTCCATTTGTCCCGGCTACATGAATTATTTTTAATTTTTTATGGGGGTTACCCAAAAGAAAAAGTAGGTATTTTATATTGTCAAGTCCTAATTTTATACCATATTTAGTTAAATCGTAAATATAATCCAATGTTTCAGTATAAGTTGTCACATTTACCTCTTTATAGCGGATAGCGTTTAGCGTATAGTAATCAGTATTGAGTATCGAGTATTTTGTCATTGCGAGGGAGTAAAACGACCGAAGCAATCCCATCATATTATATAACTATTGTTTGCAATGACATTTCCTTTTTTTCATTCTAACTCTTGTGGGCACGATGCCTACCTCTGAATTCTAATTTTCTTCACGCGATACTCGATACGCAATACGCGATACGAATTACTTTTCATTTAAAGGATTTTAGATTATTTTCCAATCTTTCTTTAATGTCTCTTAAATCATCTGCTTTATCTCTTTCTTTATTAACAATATCTTGCGGAGCTCTGGATAAAAAATCTTTATTATTTATTTTTTTAAAAATTACATTTAGCTCATTATTTATTTTATCTAATTTTTTCTTTAAACGTGTTATTTCTTCTGAAATGTTTATGATATCTTTTAAGGGAATAAATATTTCAATCCCTTCTAAAATACCTGTTGCCGAGTATTCTGGTTTTTTAATCTCTGTTCCTATTTCTAACGATTTTGTTTTAATCATAGTTTCGATATAATAAGTACTTTCTTTGATTAGCTGTAATTTATCTTTTTCATTAATATTTAAATATAAATCAATCTTTTTACTATACGGAATATTCATGTCTGATTTGATATTTCGTATAGTTTTAATGATACTCATTATGTTTTCCATCTTATTTTCTGCTTCTTTATTCTCACATTCTTCTTTGTATTCCGGCCAAGGTGAGTTCATGATAGTTTCCCCTTTATGAGGCAGCTTTTGCCATATTTCTTCAGTGATAAAAGGCATAAAGGGATGTAAAAGCCTCAAGGTATTTTCTAATACAAACCACAGAATATATTGTGATGTTACTTTTTCAATGACATCTCCTTCATGATATAAGATTGGTTTAATGAATTCTACATACCAATCACAAAACTCATTCCAAGCAAATTCATAAATAATTTTGGCAGCTTCTCCATATTTGTACTCATTAAGGCACTCAGTAGATTTTTTTATGGTTTCATTTAACTTGCTGATTATCCACTTATCAACTAAGGTCATTTTTAATTTTTCTTTTTCTATTTTGTCAATATTGAAATCTTTAAGATTCATGATAGAAAATCTTGATACATTCCATATTTTATTAGTGAAATTTCTAAATCCTTTAATCCTCTCTTCGGAAAGGCAGATATAATTGCCCTGGATAGTTAATGAAGCAAGAGTAACACGTAGTGTATCAGCACCATATTTATCAATCACCGTTAAAGGATCGATAACATTTCCTTTTGATTTACTCATTTTTTTACCTTCTGCATCTCTAATGAGGGGATTGATATAAACTTGCTTGAATGGTACTTCACCACGAAACTTTAATCCCATCATGATCATTCGAGCCACCCAAAAGAAAATAATATCAAAACCGGTAACCAATACTGATGTCGGATAGAAATATTTTAAATCTTCTGTTTCTTCCGGCCAGCCCAAGGTAGAAAAAGGCCACAATGCAGAACTAAACCAGGTATCTAAAACGTCCGGGTCTTGCAAGAGATCATGACTGCCACATTTTTTACATGTTATAGGATCTTCTAATTCTACAATTATTTCTCCGCAATTTTGACAATACCAGACCGGGATACGGTGTCCCCACCATAACTGACGTGAAATGCACCAATCTTTAATGTTTCTCATCCAGTCATAATAAACCTTGTCCCAACGAGAAGGTATAAATTCAATTTTACCTTCTTCCACAGCCAATATCGCAGGTTCAGCGATTTCTTTCATTTTAACGAACCATTGTTTTGAAAGATACGGTTCAATAATAGTCCCACATCTGTAACAATGACCGATAGAATGCTTATAATCTTCTATCTTGTTTAAGAATCCCTTTTTTCTTAATTCATTCAAGACTCCCTCTCGACATTTAAATACAGGTAAATTTTTAAAGCTTCCTGCATTTTCATTCGTTGTACCATCATTATTTAATATATTAATTACTTGTAGCTTTTGACGTTTTGCTAATTCAAAATCATTTAAATCATGAGCGGGAGTTATCTTTACTGCGCCAGTTCCAAATTCAGGATCGACATAACTATCAGCTACTATCGGTATTTCTCTATCCATTAAAGGTAATATAGCAGTTTTTCCGACAAACTTTTGGTATCTTTTATCATCGGGATGAACTGCAATTGCCGTATCACCGAGCATCGTTTCGGGTCGGGTGGTTGCAACGGTAATCATTTCTTCTTTAGAATCTTTTATAGGATAATTTATATAATACAGATTTGCCTCTTCTTCAATTGATTCAACCTCAATATCAGCTAAAGCAGTCTGGCATCTCGGGCACCAATTTATTACATAATTCTCTCGGTATATCAGACCCTCTTTATATAATTGCACAAATACCTTTCTAACGGCTTTAGAAAGACCTTCATCTAAGGTAAATCTTAATCGTGACCAATCACAGGAAAATCCTAATTTTTTTAGTTGATTTACTATATTACTTCCATAAGTTTCCTTCCATTTCCATACTCTTTCTACAAATTGTTCTCTTCCTAAATCGTATCTGCTTTTTCCTTCTTTAGAAATTTCTCTTTCCACTACATTTTGAGTAGCAATTCCGGCATGATCAGTCCCTGGTAGCCAAAGAGTATTGTAACCTTCCATTCTTTTCCATCTAATCAAAATATCTTGTAAAGTATTATTCAAAGCATGACCGATATGTAATGATCCTGTAACATTAGGTGGAGGTATGACGATAGAAAAGTTATTTTCTTTATTGTGATTATGCTTCGCTTTAAAATACTCTTTTTCTAACCAGAATTTATACCATTTTTCTTCAACATCTTTAGGATTATATACTGATGGTATTTCATTATTTATGTTTTTCATTATCTTTTTCTCCTTAAGTTAAAAAATAATAGACTCCTCTCGTTTCCTAAAAGGACGAAAGGAGTCTATCCGCGTTACCACCCTAATTCCTGCTTAAAAACGTTTATACAATATCCATAATAAACAGGCTCTCATAATGTAAGTTATAACGTAACTACCGATTAGTCCTACTTTTACTTTTCAGATTAACTTCTCAGGGACGACTTTTGAATAAAATTGGATATAATGTTATTCTACTCTTCCCTTCTTAGTTTTTATGTTTTATTTTTTATATGTTACTATAAGTATAGATTATTTGTCAAAAATTTAAAAAGAAAGTATCGAGTATCAAGTTAAGAGGGGAGATATATTCCTTCTTTACATTATTCCTCTTTACTTGTATCTTCTTTCTCCCTTCACTATATACTAAATACTATATACTGTTTTTAAAAAGGATCTTTGGTAAGGGCAATTTTTAATACTTCATCTAAATTATTCACCATAATAAACTTTAATCTTTTTTTAATATCGTTGGGTATGTCTTCTAAATTCTTAATATTGTCTTGAGGAATTATAATGGTTTTTATACCATATTGATAAGCAGCAAGTATTTTTTCTTTTAAGCCTCCTACTGGTAAAACCCTTCCTCTCAAGGTAATTTCGCCAGTCATAGCTACATCTTTTCGAATCGGGAT
Source organism: Atribacterota bacterium (assembly GCA_035648095.1). GTDB lineage: Bacteria > Atribacterota > Phoenicimicrobiia > Phoenicimicrobiales > Phoenicimicrobiaceae > Sediminicultor. Next base: position 5,351 of record DASRME010000282.1, read on the forward strand.
ATTGGTAAGTGAAGAAATCAAAGAAGTAGCCATGGTTATCCCGGCTGATGGACCATCCTTTGGTATCGCCCCTTCTGGAATATGAATATGAATATCGCAATTTTCGTAGAATTTATTATTTATCTTAAATTTTTCTGCTCGAGAACGAGTATAAGTTAAGGCTGCTTTTCCTGATTCTTGCATAACATCTCCCAGTTGTCCGGTAAAGGTTAATTTACCTTTTCCGGGCATTATTATCGTTTCCACGGACAATACTTCTCCTCCGATTTCAGTCCAAGCCAAACCTGTTGCCACACCAACTGCATCTTCTTCCTCAATTTTATCTATTTTATATTTAGGTATTCCCAAATAAGTTTCTAAATTTTTTAATGTAATTCTAACTTTTTTCTTCTCTTTGGAATATACTATATTTAACGCAATCTTTCTACATATAGAGCCGATTTCTTTTTCCAGGCCCCTTACTCCTGCTTCGTGAGTATATTCTTTGATTATTTTTTTCATGGCTTTATCTGATATTTCTATATCATTTTTTTTAAAACCATGATTATTTAATTGTTTAGGTAATAAAAATAACTTTGCAATTTGTAATTTTTCATATTCAGTATAGCCCGGTATATTAATTATCTCCATCCTGTCTTTCAGGGAATAAGGTATTTCATCTTCGTTGTTAGCAGTAGTAATAAACATTACCTCCGAAAGATCAAACGGAACTTCTAAGTAATGATCACTAAAAGTATTATTTTGTTCAGGATCCAACACTTCCAATAGAGCGGAAGCAGGGTCACCTCTAAAATCCATGGTCATTTTATCAATTTCATCCAACAAAAAAATAGGATTTCTAGATTTTACGTTTACCATTCCTTGGATAATTCTTCCCGGCATAGACCCTATATAAGTTTTTCTATGCCCTCGTATTTCAGCTTCATCCCGAACGCCTCCCAAAGAGGTTCTTATAAATTTTCTACCCATTGCCCGGGCTATTGATTTTGCTAATGACGTCTTGCCTACTCCCGGAGGTCCTATTAAACACAGAATTGTACCTATTTGTTTATTACTCATTTTTTTCACTGCTAAATATTCTAAAATTCTTTCTTTAATATCTAACAAACCAAAATGATCCTCATCTAAAACATTTTTTACTAATTCTATATTTAATTTATCTTTAGTTTTTTTATTCCAGGGGAGAGAGATAATCCATTCTAAATAATTTATTATTACACCACTCTCAGCAGATAGAAAGGGCATTTTTTCTAAACGATCGGTTTCTTTAATGCACTTATTTTCCACTTCTTTGGTAAGTTTAAAAGATAATATTTTCTCTTTGAATTCATCGGCTTCTGAAATATTTTTTTCCTTATCTCCTAATTCTTTTTGTATTTCCTTTAATTGCTCTTTTAGATAATAATCTTTTTGGAAATTTTCTAAATTTACTTCTACCCTATCTTGTATATTTTTTTCTAACTCTAAAATACTTACCTCTTTCTTTAATATAACAATTAACTTCTCCAGTCTTTCTAAAGGGTTAACTATTTCCAATAAATTTTGTTTTTCTTTTACCTTTAAAATTAAGTTTGAAGCAATTACGTCGGCTAATTTATCTGGCTTTTCAATATTTTTTACGGAGAGCATCATTTCAGAAGCTATTTTATTGTTTAATTTTAAATATTGTTCGAATCGATCAATTGCTAATCTCATTAAGGCTTCTATTTTTAGATTTTTACCGTTTTTAACTTTTATTTTTTCTACTTTTACTTTGAGAAAATTACTATACTCCTCTGTATTTTTAATTTTTGCCCTGCCAAGTCCTTCAACTAAAATTTTTATAGTATCATCGGGTAATTTATATATTTGTATTATTTTTGCAATTGTTCCGATAGAATACATATCCTCTAATTTTGGTTTTTCTATTTCTGGATCTTTCTGAGCTGCAATAAATATAAGGCTTTTTAAATTAATTGCTTCTTCTAAAGCATTAATAGATTGTTCTCTTCCTACAAAAAGAGGAATAACCATATTAGGAAAAATTACCAACTCCCTGAGCGGTAATAAAGGTAATATATTTTTGTCTAATATTTTTATATTTTTATTATTCATATAGAATACTAAATCTCCCTTTTTTATATAGCGTTATTATAGTATCGAGTATCCAGTATCGCGTTAAAAAATCATAATTCAAATTTAATAATTTATTAAGTTTCCCAGTCTAGCAGTTCCCTGATAAGTTACTTAATGTTAACATGTAGCAAGTATCCTGTTTTTTAAACTTACAAATATAAACTTACCACACATTATTCTACTGTTTACTGAATTCTATTTGCACC
>DASRME010000283.1:0-2250 GCA_035648095.1 Atribacterota bacterium
AATAGTACTTCCTGAGTGTTTAAGTCTTTTATCAGGACTCCCGAAAATCCCGGGAACCGATTTATCTCTTCCAGGATACCTGTGCCAGTGCCAGCACCAGCTGCACCGATTAAAAGAGAAACACATAGTAAAAAGGATAAAAAAAAAATAATTATCTTATATCTTAACTTCAAATTCTTTTCCTTTCCGATTTTCTTAATGAATTGCTTTTTTGTATTTGTTCTTTAGTGCTTTTTTGTATAAATTTTCGATTATTTTTCCTTCCAAAATTCATTAGTGGGAATAAAGCCTTTAGTATTAAAAAAAGGGCAAATGGTAATACATTTGGAACAATCGCTGGCGTTTTCTGCCCAAAACTCAAAACATTTTTCCGGGTTGATATAATATTTTTTTACTCCCGGATTATTGGAAATGGTTTCACCTTTTAAATCCGGTCCCGGCTCAAAAGAAATTGCTTTAGCTTCGCAAATTTCAGCACATTGATAACATCTTTTACAAAAATTAGAAAGCTTAGAAATAAAATTAAGATTTTGTTCATCTGAAACTAAGGGTAAATCAGTAAAAATTTTACAAATCCTGACTCCCGAACCATATTCCGGAGTAACCAGCAAACCATTTCGCCCCAACGCTCCCAGGCCGGCGTCAATAGCCAGAGGAATACTTAGAGCGGTATCATTACCACATTGAATAGCCTGGTAGCCTAAATTTCTGATAAATTCTCCCAGACAGGAAATAATAAAAGCCATCTTGGAATATCCCAACCCGGTGGCAGCACAGGCAGGTAAAGCCGGAGTAGTAGATAACCCCGAGGAGTCCATCTCTATAGCTATAACTATTGCCCGGTTAATACCCTGGGGTAAATTTATGGGATAAGAACCTAAAAATTGCCCATTTGCTCTCTTGCCTGCATTTTTATAAATCCATTTTTCATTAATTTTAGTTATACCCACCAGAGAGGCACCGTAAAACCTGGCTACTTTTTTTACTTTGGCAGTAAATTCCGCCAGGTCTTTAATCCGGTATTTTTGTTCCCTTAATTTATAACCATACCAATCTTCTTCAAAGGAGGTATCACCTTCCCAGGAAAAAGCAAAGGGAAATCGATTATAGACTGCCTAGGAAGCCTTGGAAAAGGCATAATCAAAATGGGTGTAACCTTCGTTATCCTCTTTAATATTCTTTAGCATATCATCCGCAAAATTATTTTGGTAAGTTTTCAGGTCTTTATCCCACAGATAACGGCAAAACATTTCATTTTTTTGTTCAAATCTCCGATAAATATTCTCATCAATTTCGTAATATTTTTTTTCCATACCCCATTCCTTTCTTTAACTCCCTTCCTTAATTAGAAACTAATTCTCTGCATCATTTTTAACAATCAACAAATCTTTTTTGTTCTACACAACCGGGTATAGATTTATTTTAATTTTCATTTTTCTTAGACCCACTCGCTAACATATTCTTTTAGATGTTTGGTCTGATTCAATTGTATCAGACAATATCCTCTATTTTCTTTATAAGAAAGAAGACTGTAAGAAGCGGTGTCCAGATGAATCTTCCAAAAATAGGGCGAGACAATGTTCAGGCAGGCAGCGATAAGGGGTTTCAACACTGCCCGATGGGTAACTACTGCGAAAGTCTCTCGGTTATGTTTGGAAACTAAACTATCCAGACAAGCCTTGGCCCTTTTTTGTACATCATAAAGAGTCTCCATGTCTTCCACTCGAAGTTTCTCCGGATTATTTATCCAGAGCTCCCATTCTTTGGGATACAGTTTGGCAATCTCTTTTTTAAATCGCCCTTCCCAGCTTACCAATTGAATATTATTAAATTGTTCTTCTATTTTAACTTCTATCCCGCATTCTTGGCCAATTGCCTCAGCCGTCTGCCTGGCTCGAGATAGAGGACTGGTATAAATATATTTAAGAGGAAAACTTTTCAGCTCTTGCGCCAGATCCTGAGCTTGAATAAGTCCTCTTTCATTTAAAGGGAAGTCTGTCCTCCCTCTAAACATCCCCTTAATATTCCCTTCACATTCTCCATGTCTTATCAGAATGATTAGTGTTTCCTTAAAATCCTTAAACATTATTACCTCCTGCTCCTAACAAAAGGTAACCAAAGGTGCTAGGCACCTTTGGTTACCTTTTTTCCTTTCCATTCTTTAAAAAATTGTTTTAAGTAAAGATTTAGAAAACGGTGTCTCCTTTTAGCCATCTTCCGACCCAAAGGAGTATACATCATATCTTTAAG
>DASRME010000284.1:0-5264 GCA_035648095.1 Atribacterota bacterium
TAAAAAGACAGAAGAGCTGCTAGAAAAATCCGGTATTTACCAGGTAGAACAATTAGCTAAAATGCCTGATGCCATCTTGGAGAATCTTATGGGGAAAAACGGGAAAAAGATAAAACTTCTAGCTCAAGGGATAGATCAAAGCCCGGTTATTCCCCCCTCTAAAGCAAAATCTATTGGCAAAGAAACAACTTTCGGTACCAATATAACCGAAAAAGAAATTCTCGTAAAAGAACTGCTAAAAATTTCCCAGCTGGTAGGATATGCAGCAAGAAAAAGAGGTTATAAAGGTAGGACCATCACTTTGAAAATAAGATTTCACAATTTTATTACCTTCAGTAGGTCTAAGACCTTAGAAAACCCTATCAATCTTGATGATATCATCTTTAAAACTGTTGTAGAACTCCTGGACAAAGTAAGAAATAAAAAAGGCGGGGTTAGACTCTTGGGGATAAAGCTCTCTAGCTTTACCTCGGGAAATGAAATGAAGCAATTGAAATTGTTAAAAGATAAAGAGGATAAATTAGAACAACTTACTCAATCTTTAGATGAAATTCGAGAAAAATTTGGCACTAAAGCCGTAACCCGAGCCAGCCTTCTGTCTAATCTATTGTCAGAAAAACCATCCCCTTGACAGAAATTTTAAAAATTTGAAACCTGAACCAATCTTCTCTAATCATCATTTTTCTTTTTTATAAAATACCTCTATGGCCCATTTGCCGGTCAAAGCAGAAGGAGGTAACCCGCCACCCGGGAAAAGCCACTGTCCTGCCAGCATAAAATTATCAAGTCACCAGTTCAATAATGAAGTGCAACGCTTGAGGTAGCAGAAAGGAATATGCTACCATCAAGGACATGAAATGTTTTACATGCATATATTAAATATACGTGATCAATTTTAAAAAATCCTCTTTTAGAGTCGTAAAATAATTTATAAATTTTGGTAAATGTATTCTATTATTCTGTTTTCAAAAATTTTGGGGTCATTCTCATTTTCTATAGATATAAAATTATTTTCCATTAGGCAAAAGACTAACCATCTCTTGTTTTTAGTCTGTAACAATCCAGCCATTGCTGAAGCCGAGGATAAGGTGCCAGTCTTGCCCCACACCTGAAAAGGCAAACGTTCTCTTAAAGTTCCGCTCTCTTTGGTGCTAGCAAAATAATCCAGAATTTTAAAATCGTATTTCTGGTAAAGATAGGAAATTGCTTTTACCAGATGAGCAGGAGTCATCAAATTATATTCAGAGAGCCCGCAGCCGTCCACAAGAATGTAATCTTTTCCCCATTTTAAACCCAGAGTTGTATCAATAACCTCTTCTAAAGAGGCAATGGCTCGAGCAATAGTGGAAACTCCATCGGGATTATCCTCCGGAACCAGAGTACGAAAAATATTTTCAGCAGTCTGGTTATCGCTCTTTTTCATCATATAAGCCAGTATTTTATCCAAGGTATCAGAATAATAAATATACTTTACCTTTAAACCCTCTTGGGTTTCCCCAATCCGGATACTCCCATCTATCTTTAATCCTTTTTTGGATAACTCCTGAGAAAAAAAGTTCCCCCAGAGAAGAGGCATAGTTTTAAGATAAGAATTTTGTTTTTCCTTGACTTCATAACCCATGACAGTTAATGCTCCGATCAGGGGATTTTTATCATCCCACATCCATCCCCTTCCTAAAAACTCTTCGGGTAAAAATTTTGAATTGTCCAATACAATATCTCCCGAGATATGTTTGATATGACACTTTTGCACCAGAGCGTCTGCTATCTTTCTAATGACTTCCAGGGATTGAGTGGGGTCTCCGCTGCCTGCTACATACAGGTTTCCGTTTATCTCTCCGGGAGCAGTGCTGGAAAAATAGAAGGAAGTGGGATAAGTATACTCTTCACCGAGTGTTTCCAGGGCTGCCAGCAGGGTAAATATTTTGGTAAGAGACGCCGGAGTGAATAATTTATTTTCATTTTGGGAAAACAATACTTCTTGAGTGTTTAAGTCTTTTATCAGAACTCCCGAAAATCCCGGAAACTGGTTTATCTCTTCCTGAATACCTATGCCAGCACCGGCACCACAAATTAAAAGTGAAGTGAGTATTAAAAAAGATGATAAAAAAATAATTATTCTATTCTTTAACTTCAAATTCTTTTCCTTTCATCTTTCTGGTGAAATCTCTGATAGATGTTCTGGTCAATCTCATGATAAATTTTTTCCACAGGCCACTCCCTTACTTAATTAGAAAACAGATCTCTGCATCATTTTTAACCATCAACAAATCTTCTTTATTCTACACAACTTAACATAAATTTATTTTGGTAGCTTCTTGTTCCCTGTTACCCTAATTGGCTCTATGTGAATAGTAGCCTCAATATCCATTCCTTCTTTTATTTTCTTTTCTAATTTTTCTGAAATCCTGTGGGCCTCTTCCAATCTCATGTCTGCTGGTAATCGGATATGAAAAGTTGATTCTTTATTGTCACCATATTTATGAGAATGAATGTGATGTAATTTAACATCATGAGACACATTATTCGTTACAATTTTTCTAATCTCTGCTTCAAAATCCTCGGACGGCTCTTCTCCAATTAAGGTACTGATTGATTTTTTTAAAATGATGTAGGTGGTATAAAATATGACCAAAGATACTACAATGCCCATCATGCTATCCACCCACCAGAAACGCCTTCCTACAAAGATTCCGACTAAAATCATAAGAGATACCAGGGCATCACTTCTGTGGTGCCAACCATCAGCAATTAGTGATTGAGAATTAATTTTCTTCCCAGCACGTAGAGAAAATTGAGCCAGCCCTTCTTTTACTATAACGGAGATTATAAAAATTATTATAGCTAAATTCCCGTAAGAAGCGGATTGATGATTTATAAATTTTTGAATAGAGGCAATTAAAAAATTAACACCTACTATGGCTAATAAGGTACCGATAATAACCGAACTAATTATCTCTGCCTGACCGTGACCGTAGGGATGTTTTTTATCGGCAGGTTTGGAGGAAACTTTGAAACCTATAATCACCACCAGGGAAGTAAGCGAATCGGATAAGGTATGCCAGGCGTCGGCAATGATAGCTATGGAAAAAGTCTTAATTCCTACCCAGTATTTAAAAACAAAAAGAAGGGTATTCACGATGATTGATATTGTGCCTTCTAAATATCCGAGAGAGGTCTTGTATTTTTTGGATATTTGTTTTTTTGGATTCATTTCCATTTTTTTAAACCCACTCGCTAACATATTCTTTTAAATGTTTGGTCTGATTCAATTGTATCAGACAATATTCTCTATTTTCTTTATAAGAAAGAAGACTGTAAGAAGCGGTATCCAGATGAATCTTCCAAAAATAGGGTGAGGGAATATTCAGGCAGGCAGCGATAAGGGGTTTCAGTACTGCCCGATGGGTAACTACTGCAAAAGTCTCTCGATTATGTTTGGAAACTAAACTATCCAGACAGGCCTTGGCCCTTTTTTGTACATCATAAAGAGTTTCCATATCTTCCACTCGAAGTTTCTCCGGATTATTTATCCAGAGCTCCCATTCCCTGGGATATCGTTCAACAATCTCTTTTTTAAGGCGCCCTTCCCAACTCCCTAATTCGATATTATTAAACCCCTCTTCTATCTTAACTTCGACTTCACATTGTGCACCAATTGCCTCTGCCGTTTGCCTGGCCCGGGACAGTGGACTGGTATAAATATATTTAAGAGGAAAATTTTTCAACTCTTGCGCCAAATCCTGGGCCTGAATAAGTCCTCTTTTATTTAAAGGGAAGTCTGTCCTCCCTCTAAACATCCCCTTAATATTCCCTTCACATTCTCCATGTCTTACCAGAATGATTAGTGTTTCCTTAAAATCCTTAAACATACTTGCCCCCTGTACTAACAAAATATTAAAAAAAGAACTTTGTCAGGGTTTACTAAAGGATCGCTTATCCTTCCATCTACTTTCTTTTATTTAACGACAATCAAATCATAATTTTGTGTGCCCAAACCTAACTTTTCCGCATAATTCAGGCCTATCTTCCAATCTGTATCAATATGAACATGGGTAAATTTATCTTCTCCTGAATGAAAATGCTTCTCTTCCAGGATACTGCCTTTAACCATGGGAGCTTTATTTACTAAATCAACACAGGCTCTGTCCAGGGCTACAGGGTCGAAAGAAGCGGCCATTCCGATATCCGGGACTATAGCCATATCATTATAGCCCCAACAATCACAGTAAGGAGAGACATTCATAATAAAACTGATGTGAAAATGAGGTTTGTCTTTTAAGACGGCCTGGGTATATTCTACAATCTTTTCCTGGACCATACCCGCCGATTCATCAGAGCCTACAACAGCTGCGCTATATTGACATACCGCTACACACTGGCCGCAGCCAATACATTTCTGATAATCAATTTCCGCCTTTTTATTTCCGTTAAAATGAATCGCTCCCTGGGAGCAGTTCTTAATACACTGGCCGCATCCGACGCAATTTTTAAGAATGATCTTGGGTTTAGAGTTAGAATGCATCTCCATCTTGCCAGCTCGTGAACCACTGCCCATACCTAAATTTTTCAGGGCGCCTCCGAAACCGGTCATTTCATGACCCTTAAAATGAGTCAGAGAAATAATAATATCGGCATCAGCAATGGCTGAAGCAATCTTGGGAGCTTGAAAATGTTTTTGGTCAATAGAAATCTGACGGTATTCAGTCCCTTTTAAACCATCGGCAATAATCACATCACACCCTACCCCAATCCGATTAAATCCATTCTCCATAGCGGCATTTAAGTGGTCCACGGCATTGGCCCTCTTTCCGTAGTAAAGGGTATTGGCATCAGTTAGAAAAGGCCTTCCCTTTAATTCTTTTATTAATTTTACTATACAGGCCACATAATTAGGCCGGATATAGGAAAGATTCCCCGGTTCCCCAAAATGAATTTTTAGGGCTGTGAACTTATCCTTAAAATCAATCTCTTTAATCCCGGCTTTTAAAACTAATTTTTTTAATTTATCCAGCAAGTTCTTTTCCGGTTTTGCTCTTAAGTCTGTAAAATAAACTTTTGCTCTATTCATTGTTCTCTCCTCTTCTTTTGAATTATTAAAATAACTTTTTACTATTTTAATCAATTACAACCATCAAAGCAAATTATTTGTTTACTAAAAAGTTATTTTTTAAATAAATTATTTCGTATTAAAGAACAAGGTCCCTGTTTTACCGGTTAAATCATCTTGTTGAAATCCAACGGGCTCCCTTTTGTGAGCTTTT
>DASRME010000285.1:0-4192 GCA_035648095.1 Atribacterota bacterium
GAATTACAATATACCGTATCCGGCTTTGATGGAACACCTCTACTATCATCGGTTATGCTACTTGTTTACCCGGACACGGAAAATGAAAGATTATTCGTTTTTTCGGATGATTATCGATTAGTATTAATAGATACCCAAACCGGGAATAAAATCTGGACTAGTAATCATCTATTTACTGAAACAACTTATGGTTCTAAGCCCAACATTAGGGAATACAGTAGAACCCTTGATTTTGATGGACGTTACCTTATTGCAGGCTCGCCGCTGGTGTTGTATCGATTTGATTCAAATATGGATGTACCGGGTCTATTATGGGAGAAAGATAAAAAACGTTACGGAGAAGCATTTATTTTTGGTAATCAGATTTTGGCAGGGCAGTATCTTTATAATATTCAGGGGGATGAATTAGAGCGTTTCGATTGGATGGATAATCAGGCAATTCTTTATTTGCAGAATATATTTACCGATAGAAATAAATATAATTACTTTTCCCGGCAATTAAATGAGTTGGAAAATTTTAGAGACCCGGCAAGCCTTTTTTCAAATAAGATACTAGGTGGAAATAAAATGTTATGTGTGGATAGTCAAGGTAATGAACTTTGGACACTTCCTGATAAGATAGAACAGGAATATTACTCTCCAAATTCTACTTCCCAATCTATTCCAGTTTATATTCGTTCCAACAGTGTCATTAATTTATGGAATGGTTCTGAAGGCTATGCTTATTGTATAAATGATAAAAGCCAGTTATTGGCGGTTGACCTGCAAACAGGCACACCGGTTTGGTATAGAGAATTCATCTGCCCACCAGAAATAGCATCTCAATTAACATCTTTTTCTTTATGTCATCAATCACCTTTACTCATGGGCGAAGGTTTTGCAGTAAATATTCAGAAGATTATTCCCTTTCAGAATTCTTTACTTGTTGGTACTATGGATAATAAAATATACCGCTTAAGCAGCTCCCAGCTTGACCATTTACAAGTTCAAGGTTATATTCCCTCAATATTTTATGGACCTTCCAGGCTAAAAGTTAGGGTCCAGGCTGTTAATGAGCAAGGTGCAGAGATACCTTTGGAAGATAAAATTACTGTAACTGGAGAGTATATTGACCAAAATCATCCAAGATATTATGATGTTCAAGAAGAAATTTCTCTTCCTATAGGACTTCCCGATTCAGAAATGTATTCAGTAGATTATCCTACCCCTCCTTATATTGTAAACAACCATTTCAACTTTGTGGATATACAGACTTTATCTCCTAGAGTTTCTGTCCCTTTGGTCATTGAAAATATCCAGTCACGTCCCATAATAAGAAAATATAAAACTCAGGCAGGAAAAGAAACTGAGCTATCTATGAATGATGAAGCACAATTAAAATATACACCGAAAAATAGTAATAACGATGTTCGGCTTTATTATAGTGATTACGGTGAAGAAGACCTTTCCCAGGTAGTACATGAACATTCCTATCATATAATAGTAGGAATCAGTGATGCTCTGGATATACCCAAGGATTATGACTTTATAGATTTGCAGATTAATTTACCGGAAGGGGTTGGTACTGACAACTTAACTATAAAAATAAATAAAGAGCCATACAATGATTGGTCTTTAACTAATCATACTTTAACCATTCATTGTTTGAATGTATTTTTAGAACAAAACACTAATAATTTAAGTATCATTATATTAAAATCATCGAATTGAATTTTTTAAAAATGAAAATATAGTAATTTTTATAATATATTAATTAAGTATATTTTTAAATACTTGGAGGGTCTATTCATTAAATAATAATTGAAGTTAGATGAAGTGTAAAGATTGAAAGACAAAATAGAAGGGAGCTATTTATATAATATTTTATTAAAATAAAAAGGTAAATCAATTCAATTAGATACATTAGGAGGAATGTAAGATATGAAGAAATATTTTTTTGTTGTTTTAATGACTATTGTTTTCTTTTGTTTCTGCAGTTTTTTGGTTAGCGCCCAGAGTACAGATACCACAGAAATACCGGAAGGATTTGTTTTTTATCATTATCAATATGCATATTTTGATATCTCTTTAATTTATCCGGAGAATTGGATTAATTATTCTTCTCAGGAACGGGGAATATTTATTTATACTCCTGACTCTAAAGGAACCCTGACCTTTCGTGCAACACCCTTATTTGGAGAGGAATATACTCTTTCCGAACTATATTCTGTGAATATGGATACCCTGAAAGAAGCGGGTGCCGTTTTTTTAGAATCTATTCCGGATAAACTCGCCGGATATCCTGCTCAGCGGACTTTATATACGATGAAATTTGGAAAGGATACACTTAAGTTTATTCGTTATGATTCAATTATTGGAGATTTATTTTATTCCTTTAGTTTTAATGCTCACGAGATAGATTTTGAAAAATACATGAATGATATACTAAAAATAGTCCTCTCTATTAAAATTAATGAAAAGAATGGGGTATAATTAGTTAAATAATTTAGGAGACCCTTGTCCTTACTTAATAGAATAAAAATATAGAAAAGAGGAATTATATGTCATGCAATACAATAGATTTAATAAATATTTTCAAATAATTACTTTTATTTTATTTACAATTTTTATCACACTATTTTTCGGAAGCCTGGAAATAATGGCCTTAGAAAATATCTCTCTGGAAATCCCGGATTTTATACCGGTAGGGACTATTATTTTAGATGAACCATCATCTCAGGAAATCATTTATATTTCTCCTGACCAAAGCGTTCTTCTATTTAGAAATTCTACCCCTCAATTAGAACAATTACAATCAGGCGATGTTTTATTATTAAATGTAACCCAATTCAATGCTTCATATTTATTATTTCGAATTAAGCATATAATAAAGGAAAGGCCCAACAATAAAGGCATCATGATTGAAGTTGTTCCCTGGGAAAATCATCCTCCCTTTATCTCTGCTCTTATCGCCCAACCTTCTACACTTGAAACCGGTCAACGTAGTTATTTAACCTGTCATGCTGCTGATCAAGACGGAGATATACTCCATTATACCTGGATTTCTTCCGAAGGAACTATTTTAGGGAATGATCCCGGCATTATCTGGATAGCACCTGAACAAACAGGCAGTTATAGTATTTCCTGTGAAGTAATGGATAAAAGTGGAGATAAAGATGTTAAATTGGTTCAACTTTTTGTAGTAGAAAAACTTCCTTTATTATCTAACGAGGAAAAAGAACTGATTAGAAGGTTTGGCTGGGGAGGCAACAAGACAATCCGCTGGCCTGATGGCGATATAGAGGTTTATGATGCCACTAACTTTAGCAAAATGCAGGAAGTTCTAAACCAATGGAATGAAGTACTGGATGGCAAGGTTATTTTTTATCTAAGTAATAATCCTCAAAGTCCGGTAAAAGTTACCTATAATTCAGCATTAAGAAAAGAAAATCTGTGTGGTCATATAGATACTCACTGGCGGAGTTATAGGTTATATGCAGCCGAGATTACCATAAATCCGGATGGTTCTTTTTGTGGTTATCCGGAAAACAGTTATGCTTTGTATCTCCATTTCTTCAGTGGAGTAGCTGGATTTGACGTTTGGAAAGGGGAAACTGTTGATCAGAAAGATTGGCAAGACTTTACCCTTATCTCGGAGATTATGCAGATGACGATAAAGGCTCTTTACAAAGTACCTCCTGGTTATGATTTAAATAAGAATCAATAAATTATTATAAAAATCTTTAAATGTTAAAGAGAAAAAAATAATTTTAAAAAAGGAGGATTTTAAATATGAGTCCACTCTAAAAAGTCAATTATAGAATGAATTATTTTTTAATTTTAAGAGGGAAAAGTTGTATAATAAAGTAAGCAAATACACCTGTCTGCGTGCGCCTGCCTGTGCCGGCACGGCAGACAGGAACACGCACAGACACAGAGGAGGAATAGGAAAAATGTTTCGCAAAAATACAACTCATCTACAGATATCTTTTTTTGATATAGAGAGACAGCTATCGGAAAGAAAGAAAAAGAAGATAAGAGAATCGGAGGAATACAGTTTTTACCAACTAATATTCAAGAAGATAAAAGAGGAAAACTTTGCGGTATTATATTCCGAAAACGGAAGCCGGCCAAACTCATCGGTGAACATAATGGTATCGGCCATTATCCTTGCCTATAGAAAAGGCTGGACCATAAAAGAGATGCTGGAGCA
>DASRME010000286.1:0-6529 GCA_035648095.1 Atribacterota bacterium
CAGGTATTGCTGAAAGTAGAGCCTGAGCATAGGGGTGATAAGGTGATTGGAAAAGTTCTTCAGTAGGGGCTATCTCCATTATTTTACCTAAATACATCACTGCAACACAATCACTGATGTAATTGATAACACTGAGGTCATGGGCAATAAAAAGGTAAGTAAGTTGAAATTCTTCTTTTAACTTTTCTAACAAAGTAATAATTTGAGCTTGAATAGAAACATCCAAAGCAGAAACAGGCTCGTCAGCCACAATAAACTCCGGGTTCATAGCTAAAGAACGCGCAATGCTAATTCTCTGCCTCTGTCCCCCACTAAACTGATGAGGGTACTTCACAATATCGCGTTTTGCTAATCCTACTTTTGACAGTAAATTAATAATGATATCATTTTGTTCAGAAGGATTAGTAATTCCCTTTTCCTGCAATGCAACAGCGATAATTTCTCTAACAGGTTTTCGGGGATTTAGGGAAGAATAAGGATTTTGAAAAATTATTTGAGCGTGATTCCGAAATTTTTTTAATCCCTTTTGATTCAATTTGTGTATATCCTCACCTCTGTATGTGATACTACCATATGTTGGTGTATATAAGTTGACGGCCATTTTCCCCAATGTTGTTTTTCCAGAACCGCTTTCACCAACTAAGCCCAATACTTCTCCGCTTTTTATCTGTAAATCTACTCCATCTACCGCTTTTAGAATAATTACTTTTTGATTGAGCAATATCTTTCCTAAAAAACTTGGTGTGCGTTTTATAAAATATTTTTTAACATTTTTTATATCGACTAAAACATCTCTACTATTATTCAATTCAATCTCCATTAAAATAAATTTTATATTACAGCTTTTTAAAAAGTAAGCACCTTACTTGCCGCCCTTTTTCAATTTTTTGTAAAGGAATTTCATTTTTTTGACACTCAGGCATGTGCTGACTACATCGAGGGTAAAACGCACAACCCTTAGGCAGAGTAGCTAAATCTGGTACATCTCCAGGGATTGAATGTATTTTATTTTTCTTATTCCCGATTTTAGGAATAGATTTTAATAATCCTTCAGTATAGGGATGCCTTGGCTCATAAACGATTTGATCTACCAATCCTGTTTCCACTATTTTACCTGCATACATCACTGCCACCTTCTGACAAAATTCTGCCACCACTCCCAAGTCATGCGTTACTAAAATAATTCCTGTGCCGATATCTTTATTAATTTTACGCAATAAATCCAGTATCTGAGCCTGAATGGTTACATCTAAGGCAGTAGTAGGCTCATCGGCTAATATTAAATTTGGTTTGCAAGAAAGAGCAATGGCAATAAGAATTCTCTGCTGCATTCCACCACTTAATTGATAGGGATATTGGTAGTAGATTTGTTCGGGTGAAGGAAGGCCAACGTCCTTGATCAGTTGAAAAACTTTTTCTTTTTCCTTTCTTTTAGAAATTCTTCCATGTTTATGTACTTTTAATGATTCTCTAATTTGCTCACCTACGTGAAATACCGGATTTAAAGTAGTCATAGGGTCTTGGAAAATCATAGATATTCTATTTCCTCTATAATGTCTCATCTCATTAGATGATTTTTCTAATAAATTTTCTCCCTTAAACCACACTTCCCCATCAGTTGTTTTTCCGGGATAAGGTACTAATCCAAGAATAGAGAGCAAAGTGACGCTTTTCCCACAACCGGATTCACCAACCAAACCTAACACTTCCCCTTCTTTAAGTTCTAGAGAAATACCATCTACTGCCTTTACTATTCCACGATAAGTAAAAAAACTAGTGCATAAATGATTTATTTTAAGCAATTATCTAACCTCTAAATTGTTATTCCAATTTTAGTCGAGGATCAAGAATGTCTCTTAATCCTTCTCCAAATAAATTTATACTCAACACTAAAATAAGTAAAGCTATCCCCGGGATGGTGGAAACCCACCAAGATGAAAGCATATAATCCCTTCCAGCATTTATCATCGAACCCCAAGCAGGCGTAGGAGGCTGAATGCCCAAACCTAAAAAACTTAAGGAAGCTTCCAGGATAATAAAATAACCTACTCTTAAAGTCGCTAATACTATAATTGAATGAATAATATTTGGTAATATTTCTTTAAATATAATTTTTATATCACTTTCTCCTAAAACTTGGGCTGCTTCTACATATTCCTTGGTCTTTTCCGAAATCATTTCTCCCCTACTTAAACGAAAGAAATTTACCCAGCTTTTAAAACAAAGGACAACGATAAGATTAAAAAATCCTGGACCAACAATAGACATAAGAAAAATCGCAAAAATTAAATAAGGAAAAGACAACAAAAAATCGGCAAAGCGTGATAATATTGCATCAAAACGTCCTCTATAATATCCCGCAAAAGATCCCAACAATGTACCTATAAATCCTGATATACCGACGGTAATCAATCCAACCATAATTGATATTCTAGTACCATATATAATCCGAGATAATATATCTCGGCCAATTTCATCGGCTCCCAAAAGATAGTCAATACTTCCTCTATCCATCCAGTAAGGAGGTCGTAAACGGTTTATAATGCTGGCTTTCAAGGGGTCATGTGGTGCAATAAAAGGCGCAAGAATAGCTACTAGAATAAAAAATAAAACTATTATTGCTCCTAAAAATGCTGTACGACATCTTATTAATTCTTTAATAAAATGGTTAACTTTTCCCCACCATATTTTAGATTTGCTATATTTGATATTTTGACTTGAATCCTTTTTGGCTATATCTGGTTCAAACAATTAATTTCTGCCCCTTTTAGTAAATTAACAAATAAAAATATAAGAATGGATCTTCAAACCTTAAAGAGTTGTCCTTGGATTTAAATAGGTATAAAGAATATCGACAATTAAATTCGCGGTTACATAAATCAGTGCATAAAACATGACTGAACCTTGTACAACTGGAAAATCTCTACTAAAAATCGAAGTGACAACTAACCTCCCCAACCCGGGCCAGCCAAATATTGTTTCGATTATCATATTCCCGCCTAAAAGCTCTCCTATTTGCAGACCAACAACGGTAACTGTAGGAATAAGAGCATTTCTCAGAGCATGTCTGGTGATTACAATATATTCGCTTAATCCTTTCGTTCTAGCTAATGTAACATAATCAGCCCTTAATACCTCCAACATGCTTGAACGAAGGATACGTGTAATGACTGCAGCCTGTGCAGCACCCAAGCTAATGGAAGGAAGTATTAAATGCATTAAACTATCTTTTAAAGCTAACCAGTTACCAGACAGAACACTATCTAACACATACATTCCAGTTATGTGAATAGGTTTATAAGCAAAGGTAGATCTGCCATAAACAGGTAATATATTAAAATTAACTGCAAATATTATTATAAAAATAATACCTAACCAAAAAGCCGGAGCAGATATTCCTAAAAAAGCAAAAGCCATTCCTAGCCTATCAATTAAAGAGTTTTGTTTTACTGCAGAGATGACTCCAATGGGTATGGCCACAATTAAGGAAAATATAAGTGCCCCTAAAGCCAATTCTATCGTTGCAGGAAATCTTTCTATAATGATGTCCCATACCGGCCTTCTTTCTTGAAAAGACAATCCTAAATCTCCATGTAATATCCCGTTAATGAATATTTTTAATTGCTCAAAAAGTGGCAAATCAAGATGAAACTCTTTTTCTAATGCTTGAACCTCTTCTATGCTGACGTTTCCGCTTTTCCCCATCATTTTGTCAACAGGGTCACCTGGCATTATCCGCATTAAAATAAATACAAATATTGCAATAGCTAACATCGTTGGGATTGCAAGAGAAATTCTCTCTAATATTTTTATTCCTTTCATCTATACCTCTAAATCATATAATATCCTGGAAGGAAAAAGTTTCTTCCCTCCCAGGATATTATTTCACTTATGATATCCTATTTGAAATCTGCATCATGTAAATTAATTCGGCTATCAGGAATTGGCTCCCAATTAATTAAATTAGCCGAACAACCAGTTATATCATCTATACTCCAACCGATATAGAAACAATCATCATAAACAATTTTTTGCATCTTTTTATAAATTTCTTTGCGTTTACTTGGGTCAACTATAGTAGATCCTTCAGTAATTGCTTTATCAACTTCGGGGTTGGAATATTTAGAATAGTTTCCTCTACCATCAGTAAGAAATTTAGCATCAACATAACCAACAGGATCTAATATAGAAGAGCCCCAGGTATTGAGAAGCAAGGCTCTTTCTCCTTTAACTAATAAAGGTTTGAGTACGCCCCATTCCCAAAGCCTAACACTACAATTGATTCCCACTTCTCCTAGCATTCCTGCAACAATTTCTGCTGGTTCTCTCAAAGCTGTTTCAGTATCTAAAACAATTGAGAATCCATCCGGATAACCCGCTTCTTGTAATAATGTTTTGGCTAGTTCTGGATTATATTCGTAGGGGGTCAAAGAAGTATCAAACATCTCCTCATAAGGGAATAAAGGCCCGGCAAAAACACCACCTTCTCCATTATATAGCATGTCTATTAGCAATTCTCTATTAAAAGCATAATTAATTGCCTTTCTTACCTTTATATTATCAAGAGGAGGTTTGGTTAGATTCATTTCAAGATAATTAGCTGTTGTTCCCTTAGAATATTTAACAGTACAATTGGGATTATTTTCAATACGTGGAACATCTGCTGTAGGTACATTTTGAATAATATCACACTCACCGCTCAATAATGCTGATACTCTGGTACTGCTTTCTGGAAGTACTTCAAAAATAACAGTTTTTAAAGGCGCCACTCCAACGGGCGGAAGGTCCGGCGAACCTCCGTAGTAAGCGTCAAAACGTTCCAGAACAATTCTTTCGTTAAGCTTTCCTTCAACAAATTTAAAAGGACCTGCGCCAATAGGATGTTTACGAAATTCTTCACTTCCTACTTCTTCTAGATAATCTTTGGGAACAATTTGTTGATGGGGAAGCATTTTAAGCAAAACTGTCCAGGGTTCGGATAATTTAAATAGAACAGTATAATCATCAACCATTTCAACACTTTCCAAAGGACCTAATAGGCCTTTACGAGGAGAAGTCTCTCCGTCCATTCCACCTTCTTTTATAATTCTGTTAAAAGTAAATTCAACATCCTCAGCAGTTAAAGCCTCGCCGTTATGAAAAGTGATTCCCTTTCTAATTTTAAATTCGCATGTTACATCATCTAACCATTTCCAAGATTCAGCGATCTCGGGGACTATTTCCATATCAGGTCCACGGGTTACCAAGCCATCGAACATATTTCTTATTACGGTTTCTGCAACTCTACTGCGATGATTGGCTGGGTCCAGGCTAAGAACGTCTTGGTATAAACCTACAACAATAGTATCCTTGGGAGATGCAATCACATTACTCGCCACTCCTATTAATAAAAATGTAACTAAAAATAATATTATTACCCTTTTCATTTTTTCCTCCTTATTTTTTCTCGAATTTTCTTTAAAATCTTTTCATCATATATACTATAACTATTTATTTTCTTCTACGCTTTTACCCCCTTTCGCCAATTTTTTAATTTTCCCTAAATAAGTAATTCTTTGCTGTTTTGGATTATGAATGGCATATTTGTATGAGTAGATTAATTCTTGCATACAATCAGTGGAAAGCTTTATGTTTATAATGGTAACTAATAGTTATATCAGTTTTTTTATAAGGACGAAATTTTTCTTCCAATTATGAAGTAGAAGTTATGGTATTATTTTACTTTCTTATGAAGGCTTCTACGACTAGCAAATATTAAAATTATATATTAACACTGTATAGATTTAGATTCTTAGGTATCTATAGTATTCAGTATACCGTATACTTTCTTTAATTGCAATCCTTTGTCTGAGTCCAATACATTTGCACCATTGAGGCATCTCTGTTATTTAACTTACTACAATATTCAATCGGAGTCAAAAGATTCAAACTCCGATGAGGTCGATAGAAGTTATATTCGATTAGACAATCATATAGTATTTCATTAATTTTGCTTACACTGGTCTCTTCGTAAAATCTATCTAGGTATTCACTCTGGACCGTACCGTTTACTCTTTCCACAAAGGCATTCATTTTGGGAGACTTGGGATAATTGTAAACCAAAGTCATCTTTCTTTTCTCCACCTCTTTGACAAAATACTTTTCCCACTCTGAACCATTATCTATCTGTAAATACTTAATTCTATCATGGTGTAAGTAAGTCAACCTGAGGAGAAAATCTCGCGCATTTAAACTGGTAGCTCTCTGATAAGCCCTCAGGTAATAAAGCCTGGATAAGGGATCTACCGCAGAGAAGAGGAAGATCTTGGTAAATCTTAGGTTTAATTCTATGGTATCAATCTGGAGCCACTCAGAGACGACCCCTTTCATGTCTTTTTTTACCTGGGCTAACCTGATTCTCTTCTTCTTTAAAGTTTTAATTCTTTTGATTTGTATCTTTGCCTTAGGGAGAACAGACCTGTACTGAGTTAAGATTCTTCCTACCGAAGAGACTGAAATATTTATCCCATAATCCCTTTCTAATATTCTT
>DASRME010000287.1:0-2378 GCA_035648095.1 Atribacterota bacterium
TCATGATGGTATTCCTGATAGACTGAGAACTTTTAAACAGTATGTAAGTGAAGATAAATTACCCATTCCAACTGCTCTTATTTTTGATCCTAACGAGAGGTATTACATTGCTATTATTAGAATGGATAATCCTGAATATGCGCAGAGCTTAACACGTGACGTGGGGGATACTGAATTTATTAATAAAACTCAAATTGGTTCTCTTGGATTTTCAAGAAAAATTATAAACGACGAAGATTATACACAATTGGTAGCTTATTATCCTTTCTTTGAAGGAGAATATTCATTTATGTTAAATCGTTTTACCCCCCCCTTCGATAGTGCGCGAGCTTTTTTGCCTAACATTGAAGGTTCGGTTTGTAGACAATCATATGTTTTTATGGGTTCTTCTAAAGAAGAATTTACTGAAGCAATATGGGAAGTAACAGATTACTACATAAAAAATAAAAAACCTAAAGCAAAAATATTACCGGTATTATTAGAGGAAACTATTAAAATTAGATCAGAGTTTTTAAACAAGTACTTTCTTTGCAATAAGAATGACTCTCTTGAACCAGCTGGGTATACTATTAATTTTCATCCCACTGAGGGTAAAGTCCTTAGTAATATTATTGAGTATGGATTTACGGGACGTAATACTGAAAACGCATATGCAATGTTAAGATATGGGCATGAAATAGGTAATGTTGAATATATAAAGAATGCGCAAAAAGTAATAAAATTTGCTGTTTCACATGCTCAATTGAATAATGGATTTCTTAATACAATGTATAATGTCGATAAAAAAGAATGGGCTTATTGGTGGGTAGGCCTTCTTTTACCATTGTTATATACTAATACAAAAAAGGAAGAGGGAAGATCAATAGGATCTTTTCCGGCAAGATTAATAAAAGTTATCAAAAAATTAAAGAAAATTAAAGGATGTTATTTCAGATGCATGTGTGAAGGAGCCAGAGGTATTTTATGGTCATATAATATTGAAAAAAAATGGGGGACAAACCATGATACTTGGTTGATAGCAGCTGAAAAATTTGGAGATTTTATTTTAAAATGCCAAGGGAAAAATGGAGAATGGGGTAGAGCTTATGATGTGAATGGAGTGGAGGTAGCATCTCCAACTAATTGGGTTGGAGCGACTAAGCATCAGAGAAAATCAAGCACACCAGTAGCTATACCTTTCTTAATTGAATTATATAAGACTACTTCTAAAGAAAAATATTTAAAAGCAGCGTTAAAAGCAGCTGATTATACAATTGAACATTATGTAGAACCTATAGAATTTTGTGGTGGAATCTTTGATAATGTTTTAGGTGCAATAGAATATGATGACGAAGGTATTACATACGCTCTAGAAGGTTTACTGGACACATATGAAATAACAAAAGACAAGAAGTATTTAAATGCAGCCACTATTGCTGGAAGGCTTCATAGTACTTGGATTTATATGTGGGATGTACCTTTACCCGAAAACTCGACTTTAGCAAAACAAGGCTTTCGTTCAACAGGGTGGGGAGCAGCCTTAACAAGTGGTGCAGGATATGTCCATCCTTATCCTCTATTTGTAGTTAGAGAGCTTATTCAGCTTTCTGAATATACTAAAGATATGAATTATTTTAAAATAGCAGACTTGGTTTTAAAAAATGAGCAGCAGACACTAGCAGTCAAAGGGAGTATGTGGGGTAACGCAGAAATTGGAATTCAAGAAGAAGGTTATTGTATAGGTCATTTTAATATAGATGATATAGAATTTCAAAAAAGCAATTTTGGTCAAAGGTGGAAAGGAGAGGGAAATAAGACATGCCTAGGATGGGAATATACTGTAGCTCTTTGTGGAATGTATAAGGTTATCGATCGATATGGAAGCCTAAATTTAGATGAGATTAAAGATAATTTAGAAAATATGAAAAGGAAGTAAAAATTTCTAAAATTATTCGTTGCAAGAACAAAGATCAAGATAAATAAATTATTATTCCGGTGGGTAAATAGATATTACATCTTCTTTAGATGGAGGTAAGACTTAGCATTTGAATAAATCAGCACTTGTAGAGCCAGTATTAGGCGAAGGACTAAAAGCCTTTAATATGACCACATCATTCTACCGATTCATTAGAAAGGTAAACGTAAACCAATCGCTAGAATCGTACCGACTACTTATTAGGGTATTGTACGTAATATAAGGTACATAATTCCTCTATAGTTGAAAGAGACAAGAAAGGCGGTTTAAGATCTTTCATGTTATACTGTTAAATCATCTTAATAAGAGTTTTTGATTTTCTTAGAATAATTGATTGACAGGATAGTGTCTAATTTCGCAACGTTAAGCTGGCAAACAGAAGGGAACTAACAGAAATACTCCGTTAGTCTGTTTTTCTAGTAAG
>DASRME010000288.1:0-4753 GCA_035648095.1 Atribacterota bacterium
TAAAGATTTTTTTTGAGCACCTAAAGACACTCGACAAGAAGATGGCTCGAATCTTAGAAAATAAAGTAAAAAAACTGATTCCATTGCCAGATTCTGGACCTAGAAGAAATTCTATACGACTATCTGTTAATTCTGAAATACTACAATTATTAGAACCTGAAGGAAGAAAAGGGGATGGTATAGAAAAATGATTCGATATTTTTTAAAACAGGTTGAAATCGAAGGATTTAGGGGTATCAATAACGAAGATGATCCTCTAATAGTTAAATTTAAATCCGATTCTATAAATTCTATTTTTGCGCCTAATGCTCAAGGCAAAAGTTCAATTTATGAAGCAATTTGTTATGCAATAAGTGGTAACATACCAAAACTTAAAGATCTTCTTTCTTCCGAACGGGCTGAAGAGTATTATTGCAATAGATTTAACAGCACAGGAACTGCAAAAATATTATTAACTCTTACGCCAGATGATGGTAGCAATGATATTACAATATTAGTTAAAAGAGATAAACATGGAAAGAAAAATGTGGCAAGTCCTTCTGGATATAATAAGCCCGAAGAATTATTGGAGAATTTAAATAATGAATTGTGTTTCATTGACCAAAAGACCTTTATTAAATTCGTTGAAGATTCCCCGCTAGAGAGGGGTAGAACTTTTTCTTCTCTTCTTGGTTTAGATATTTTATCACAATATAGACAAGCTCTTGAAATGCTATCAAATACTCGGTCATTAAATTCCGATTTTTCTATTGAGCAATTACGATCAAAAATAAATGAAATAAGAACAATTTTGGACACAAGTGTTCAAAATATTGAAATACTTTTTAATAAAATTACAAACACTACTGTTCCGATTCCTTTTAATATAGAGGTTATAATAAATAATACTACTTCCATTTTAAAGGAGATAAATCTTCTCAAACAATGTTTTCGAGAAAAAGATGTTTTATCAGTAAATTATAACTCTATTAAAAAAATAGTAAGAGATGCTGAAAATAGTAACATGCACGAGCAACTATTAGAAGTTATAAAAAAAATAACTGAATTATCTTCCTTAGCTCCCCAAAAAGATGATGAGCAATATCAGAATGACTTGAATGCACTTGTAGAAATTCGTGACAACGCTTTTAAAGTGACTCAAGGACCTTTATTTAAAGCCCTCTACGAAACTCTATTAAATATTTTACAATCAGAAGAGTGGACCTATTCAAAAAGATGTCCTGCTTGCAACTCAGACCTTGATTATGACTTTGAATCTGAGGTTGGGAAGCAATTGAAAGAATATGACGAAGTTGCAAGTACAACCATTAAAATTATTGAATTTTGGAATTCGAACGTATGGATTAATCGGATTAAAAACCTTTTTCAATTAAGAAATCTTAAGTTTGATAATAAACAAAAGGCAGTATTCCAAAATATAGAAAATCATTTTAGAAGTGGTGATTTATCAGAAAGTGATTTAAAACTATTTTTTATATTATTTGAGGAAATTGAAGCCATTCGCAAAAAAACGTTAAGTACTTTAGAAGAAAAAAAGGGAAATATTGAAAAAAAGCTACCTCCGTCACTTGTAAATTTAACTGATAAAATAACATATGCTAATCAAATAAAAGAAAATATAAATAAATACCTTGAATTACAACCCGAAATTAATTCATTACAAAATAGCTTAGATAAAAGACTAAAATGGCAAAAATTTGTTGAGTATGCTTGTAATTCTTTTGCTGAAGCTGAGGTAAAATTATCAACGCAAAAAACACTAGATCTAGAAAAAAAATATCAAATGATATATTCAGAAATCACAAAAAATGTGGATGTAGTTCCAAAATTAAAGAAATCAGAAGGGACACAAAATCTTTATTTGAATTTAGAAAATTTTTATGGCTTAAAAGATGTTGCTGCTACAGCATTGTTAGCAGAAAGCTATAAAAATGCATTAGCAATATCGATATATTTAAGTTCCGTGCTAGATAATATTTTACCGAGTAATTTTATTATTCTCGATGATGTTACATCGAGTTTTGATGCAGGATGTCAATTTAATTTAATGGAGTTGTTAAAAACTAAAATAGCTCGCCCTATAAATCCAAATGGGCCTCAAGTAATTATCCTCAGTCATGACGGTTTGTTGCAAAAGTACTTTGACAGAATATCGAATGAAACACAATGGTTTCATCAAACAATTCAAGGTTTACCACCAACAGGTTCGATCTTTACACAAGCACAGGATCCCTGTAGATTAAAGTCATCAGTAGAAAATTTATTAAATGCTGGTAAAATTCAACAAGCTGTACCCTATATTAGACAATATCTAGAGTTTAAATTATTAGAGATAATTAGAAAGGTTAGTATTAAAGTTCCATTAGACTTTTCAATTCGCGATGATAAAAAGATGGTTAAAAATTGTCTAGACACGATAACAGAATCAATAGAACTAGAAAAGAAAGCAGGAACTTTAATTTTAGAAGAACCTCAGACTAATATTTTAAAAAATACCCTTATCTCAAGTATAATTGCAAATTGGGTATCACATTATTCTACGGGAATCATAAGTAGTTTTTCTCCCTATGTGTTACTAGGAGTTTTAAATGATATTGATTCTATTGCAGATTGTTTCAAATACGACTGTCATTGTTTATCAAACACACAAACGGTTAGACGATATTATAAGACTTTATCAAGCAAACATTGTAATTGTTAATTTAAAGCTAAGACAAAAATTAAATGAAATAGGGGCAGGTGTACTAGTTCAATAATTGAGTACTTATTTTGTATAAATTTCATAAGAGGTTAAAATGGGAATAAAAATATTTCACACTGCAGACCTGCATCTGGGAATGCGTTTTGCAGGATACCCGGATGTTCAGGATGAACTTATCAATGCGAGGTATGAAACGCTTGAAAAGTTGGTTTCATTAGCCAACCGGGAAGACTGTACTCTTTTTGTTATGGCCGGTGATTTGTTTGACCGGACTACGCTTAATGTCAAAGATATTTCCAGGGCTGCCAGGGCACTCAATGAGTTTAATGGTGAACTGATAATTATACTGCCTGGTAACCACGATTATTACACCGAGGACAGCAATTTGTGGAATGAATTCTCCAAATATGCAGGTGACCGTGTTTTAATTCTTAAAAATCCTGATATATATGACCTTAATAAATATCATTTAAAAATTAAGATTTATGCTGCACCATGCAGTGCAAAACACTCGAGTGAGAACCTGATCAAGTGGGTCAATTCCCAGAAAAGTTCTGAGGATGATTCAATAAAAATTGGTTTAGCACATGGAAGTCTTGAAGGTGTCTCTCCTGATTTTGATAAAACATACTATCCCATGACCCGGAAGGAACTGGGATCTTCCGGGATTGACCTGTGGCTGATTGGCCATACTCATCTGCCCTGGCCTGAAAATCCGGAAAAAAACTCCAGAATTCTCATTCCCGGGACTCCGGAACCTGACGGCTTTGACTGCAATCACAAAGGTAGTGCCTTTATTATTGACCTGAAATCTTCATCGGACATGAAAATTCAAAAAGTTAGTACAGGGAAATACTGCTTTTCTATCAACCAGGTTTTACCTAATGAAGATAACGACATTACTTCAATGAAACGGAAATATACTGGTGCCGAATTCAGTAATGTGGTGTTGCGCCTCATCTTAAAGGGGCGATTGAGAAAGGAAGAATTAGACAGGGTAGATGAAGCCCTGGACTTAATAAATGATAATGTGTTGCTTCTTCAAACAGTTAAAGATGAATTGCATGAATCAATTACCTCTGATCTTATTGACAGTAAATTTACGGAAAATTCATTTCCGCATCAGCTTCTTTCATCCCTGCTTGAAGAGAAAGAAGAGATATCTTTTAAGTCGCTGCAAAAAGCCTATGACATAATAAGGGAAGTACGCAATGAAACTTAAAAGCATACAGCTAAA
The DNA here is from genome assembly GCA_035648095.1 of Atribacterota bacterium. Classification (GTDB taxonomy): domain Bacteria; phylum Atribacterota; class Phoenicimicrobiia; order Phoenicimicrobiales; family Phoenicimicrobiaceae; genus Sediminicultor. The sequence continues at coordinate 3,939 of DASRME010000288.1, forward strand.
ACCATTTGCCGGAATTTCAAATAAAAAAGTTGATTTTTATCCGGGGCTTACGGTGATACTTGGCCCTAATGAGGCAGGTAAATCTACTTTATTAAATGCTTTAAAATCTGTACTTTTCACCGAGGTTGAATTAACGGAGACAAGATTTGATAGGTTGATGAAAGAATATATGCCAGTTAAAGGTGGAGATACTATTAGAGTTTCTCTTGAATTTCAAGCGGAAGGGAAAGATTATTTTCTTGAAAAAACATGGAAGCCTGGAAACAGGAAAGGTTCGGCAATTCTTAAATCTCCCGATCAGGGGGAATTTACAATAGATGGAGAAGTATCCAGACTGATAGATGAACTTCTTCCTGCTCATCAGGGTACTGTAAACAATATATTATTAACCTGGCAATCTGCGCTGGATAAAACCATGAATATATTAGATGATGAGGACGTAAATATCAGGCCGGATCTGGGAGCTATTCTCAGGTCCTCAGTCATGGAAACAGATGGTGTGTCCGTAGAAAAGTTAAGGTTAAGACTTGATTGGGAATATGAAGATTATTTTCAGCATTGGGATATGGAAAAAGGAGCACCTGAGAATGGTCGGGGCATAAATAATCCTTTCAAAAAAGGTGTAGGAAAGATATTGAAAACCTACTATGAAAAAGAAGGAATTGAAAAAGATTATGATGAAACATATAAGGTAGAAATAGAAATTGATGAAATAAATAAAAAGATTCAGGATGAGGAAGGTAAGCAAAAAAAAATTAAGGATGAATTAAATCAATATAAGGACATAAAATCCCAAATACAAGAACGTCAGCAAA
>DASRME010000289.1:0-4679 GCA_035648095.1 Atribacterota bacterium
TATATTTTTTTGTATTATGATCAAACCCCGAAGCAAAGATAGTAACTTTATGACCTCTTCTTACTAATTCTCTTCCCAAATCATAATGCCTTGTACCTCCTGCCATATCAGGAGTTATAGCATAATGATTTAATATCCAAATATTTTTGCCCATAACAATAAACCTTACTTTTAATACTTTATATTAATATTTACTAATAGGATATTTTGTAAATATTATGAAGTTACAATTTTTCAATTTTATCATCACTAATTTTTATTACATTCCTGGTATCAAATACCGCTTTAGCATTTTTGGTTACCAAATCATAGTCAACTTTGCTATGGTCTGTTGTAATAATTATTATATCTTTATCTTTTATTTCTTCTTCAGAAAGTTTGCTTAAAGATTTATATTCTTTCCCATTATTTATAAATTTAGGAATATAAGGGTCATAATAAGAAACAATTGCTTCTTCTTCTTCTAATTTTTTAATTACCTCTAAGGCAGGGGATTCTCTTAAATCATCGATATCCTTCTTATAAGCCACTCCTAATAAGAGGACTTTAGCTCCATTAAGAGATTTCTTAAATTTTTGGGAAAGTATTTTTGCTATTCTTTCTACCATATATTCAGGCATATACCTATTTATTTCACCGGCTAATTCAATAAGCCGAGTATGATAGTTATATTCACGAGCTTTCCAGGTAAGATAAAAAGGATCAAGAGGGATACAATGCCCACCTATTCCCGGACCGGGATAAAAAGGCATAAAGCCATATGGTTTGGTCTTAGCTGCTTCTATAACTTCCCAGAAATCAATTCCCATCTTATGACAAAGAATGGACATCTCATTTGCCAGGGCAATATTTGTATATCTAAAAACATTTTCGTAAATCTTTTCCATTTCCGCCACTTTGGGAGAAGAAACAGGATATACTTTACCCTGAATAATATTACGGTAGAGATAAGAAGCAACTTCGGTACAATCAGGAGTTACTCCTCCTACTACTTTAGGAGTATTTCTCACTTTATACCAAGGATTACCAGGGTCAATTCGTTCTGGAGAAAAAGCCAGAAAAAAATCTTGTCCACATTTAAGCCCAGATTCTTTTTCGAGAATTGGTTTTATTATTTCCTCAGTAGTCCCAGGATAGGTAGTGGATTCAAGCACTATCAGCATTCCCGGATGAAGATAACGAGCGACATTTTCAGTAGAATTTTTTACATAAGAAAGGTCTGGTTGCTGATAGATGTCGAGAGGGGTAGGGACACAGATGCAAACAGTATCTAGATCCTTTATAAAAGAATAGTCGATAGTTGCTTGCAACAGTCCTTTATCTACTACTTCTTTAAGGTCTGAATCTATGATATCTTTGATATAATTTTGTCCTTCATTTACCATAAGAACCTTTTTCTCTTGCATATCAAATCCAATAGTTTTATATCCTGCTTTGGCTTTTTCTACAGCAAGGGGTAGGCCAACGTAGCCCAGGCCGATTACGCCCAAGACGGCAGTTTTGTTTTTGATTTTGGAAAGCAATTGAATTTTGTATGGATTATTAGATTTTTTCATATTATTATCCTTTCGGAAATAAATAATTAGTTAATTTGCTAGTTTGCTAATTAATTAAAACATTCCTTTAAAATTTTCAGTGCTTATGTTTAAGCCTTCATTGCGATATATCACTCGAGAATATTTTTGGGATTTATAAGCCATTAGAACTATATCTAAAGATTTTTTTCCTTCGTAACCATCTATTAAGGGGATGGTATCATCTTTGATTGAGTCTATAAAATTATTATAAAGAGGGGTGTGTCCTTTGCCATAAACATTGGGAATCTCTGAATTATATTTTTGCTGCACTTCTTCTAAAGATTCTTCTTGGTCTTCAAAATTCCAGACCTTTATTTTATTTAAAGCTAATCCTCCAATTACCGCGGTACCTTTTTCCCCTATTATAGTAAGTGTTTCTTCTAAATTCTTAGGATAAACACATACGGTTCCTTCGATATTTCCTATTGCTCTACTTTTAAATCTAACGATTATACTTCCATAGTCCTCTGTTTCATTATAAGGATGAAGATAGTTCCCGGTCTGGCCAAATACAGTTTCAATTTCATCACCGGTCATCCATTGGAGTAGATCGATACTATGGGTGCATTGATTCATCAGACATCCCCCATCTAATTTCCAGGTGCCTCTCCATTTAGCCTGGTCATAATAATCTTTATTTCTATTCCATAATATACGGGCAGTTATGGCAATAATTTTGCCAAATCTTCCCTCTTCAATTGCCTGGCGCAATTTTTGAATGGTAGGATTGAATCTGTTCTGGTAACATACTGATAATTTTACGTTATTTTTTTCGGCTTCCCGAATTATCATATCGGCATCCGGAAGAGACATAGCCATTGGTTTTTCTATCAAGATATGTTTTTTTTGGGTCAGACAATTAAGGGCAATTTCAGCATGATATCCGGATTCGGTACAAATAGAGCAGACATCGATATCTTCTTCTTGGAGCATCTTTTTATAATCAATAAATATTTTTGGTCTTTTGAGAGAAATATTTTTTTCTTTTGCCTGGTTTATATATTCATCAGCTCTCTGCTCAGCCTTATCTTTTATTAAATCACAAACGGAAATAAGTTCTGCCATATTAGAATTATCTATAAGAGCTTTAATATGATTAGCTGATATACGGCCACAACCGATTAGAGAAAATTTTAATTTTTTCATTTTAACCTCGGAATTAACCAATTAATTAATTAACTAACTAATTGCAAAATTTACTAATTTTACTTACTACATATTTTTGTTGTTCGTCGGTAAGTTCGGAATACATTGGGATAGCCAGGACATGCTTGCTGGCTTCTTCGGCAATAGGAAAATCCCCTTCCTTATAGCCAAGATATTTAAAACATTCCTGTAAATGCAAACATAAAGGATAATATATATTAGTGCCTATTCCGTTTTCTTTCAAATATTTTTGTAAATTATCTCTGTCTTTTACATTTATTACATATTGATGAAAAGTATGTTCCTTATGATTTATTAGACTATAGATATCATCAAAAGGAAGTTTTATCTTATCCAATAAATTATATTGTTCAAATAATCTTTGATATCTACAGGCAACTTGGAATCTATCCTCTAACCATTTATCCAAATAGTTAATTTTAATATTTAATATTGCGGCATGTAGTTCATCAAGACGGGAATTAATCCCTACAAATCTATGATAATATTTTGGTTTTGAACCATGAGAACGGAATATACGACAATATTCGGCATATTCTTCTGAAGAGGTTACAATCATTCCCCCATCACCATAGGCAGCCAAATTTTTGGTGGGAAAGAAAGAAAAGGTACCCAGATCTCCAAAACTTCCTGATCTTTTACCTTTATATTCAGAGCCTATTGATTGAGCACAGTCTTCTACTACTTTTAAATTGTATTTTTGGGTTATCTTTATAATCTCATCCATCTTACACATCTGACCATATAGATGAACCGGGATAATTGCTTTAATTGGTTTGCCGGTCTGTCTATCTATTAATTGATTAACTTTAGAATTAAAATTACAATTGGTGTCAATAAATTCTTGTAGTTTTATTGGGTCAAGATTGTAGGTTTGAAAATCGATATCCACAAATATGGGGGTAGCCCCTGCCCTTACAATACTTCCAGCAGTGGCAAAAAAAGTAAAAGGCGGAGTAATTACCGCATCTCCCGGGGATATTCCCAAAGCTTTTAAGGCGATAAAGATAGCATCAGAGCCATTAGCTACTCCAATTCCATATTTGGTATTTGAATAAGCTGCGAGAGAATTTTCTATTTTTTTTACGTTATCACCGTTTATGACTACGCCTGATTCCAAGACAGTGGTAACGGCAAAATTTATTTCTTCTTTTATTGATTGATATTGTGTTGTCAAATCTAATTGTGGCACTTTCATTTTTTACCCTTTCGGTTAGTTAATTAGTTAATTTGTTAATTTGTTAATTGAAAAATTAGTTAATTGTTTGCGTAATATTTCTATAATTTTTTCTGATGTTTTCCCATCTCCATATACTTGTTTAGAATAATTTTGTTCTTGGGGGTGGAAATTAATAATGCTTTCTTCTATTTTTTCTGGATCTACTCCTATTAATTGATTAACGCCTTGTTCGATTGTCTCTACCCATTCAGTATTTTCTCTAAGGGTTATACAGGGAACTTTATTAAAATAAGCTTCTTTTTGAACTCCTCCTGAATCAGTTATAATTTTTTTAGCATTTGCCTCTAAATATATCATATCAAAATATCCTATAGGGTCTATAATTTTAATATTCTGGCCAATATATTTTTTTAAAGATTCATTCTGATTTATCTTCTTCTTGGTCCGAGGGTGTAAAGGCAATATTATTGCTTCTTTGGAGTTAGTTAATCCTATAAAAATATTTTTTAAGTATTCAATATTATCAGTATTTGAAGCTCTATGAATAGTGCATAATATAAATTCTTTAGGTTTAAGATTTAATTTATTTAATATCTCAGGATTTTTCTGGGCTCGGTCTTTATAATATAAATATGTTTCCAACATTATATCTCCTACATTATATACACCTTTGGTTATCCCTTCTCTTTTTAAATTATTAACTGCTGTTTCTGTAGGGCAAAATAAAATTGTAGATATTGCATCCGAAACTACTC
>DASRME010000290.1:0-3805 GCA_035648095.1 Atribacterota bacterium
ACTATCACAACTTCATAATCACTTTTGACAAGCAAATCCACAATGTGCGAACCGATAAAGCCCGCCCCACCGGTAACTAAAACAGTGATCTTTTCATTTTTACTTACTTGTTCTTCTTTCTTTTTCAATTTCATGTTTCCCTTCCTCTCTGACACTAAAAAGTTTCCCAAAGGTGCCTGGGGAAACTTTTTTCATTAGGATGCTAAAATAAGGGCGATTACGCTGCAAATAGCGCTTATTCCCCACAATATAAACACCACATTTTTATGTGATATCCCCCGGTCTAAAAGACGATGATGAAGATGCCCTTTATCGGCCTGGAATATAGGATGATGCTCCTGATATCTCCTCCAGATAGCAAACAGGGTATCAAAAATAGGTAGCGCCAAAATTATAACAGGAATAAAAATAAAAAAGATATTTCCGCTATTTAATACCCACAAAGCCCCTATAGAAGCTAATATGAAGCCGGCAAAGGTACTGCCGGAATCTCCTAAAAATATTTTGGCCGGGTAAAAGTTAAATTTTAAAAAAGCGAACATACTTCCCGCTAAGGCAATAGACACAAGACCAAGAGCCTCCAAATTTTGTCTTAAGCCTAAAACAAGAAAAGTAATTAAGGCAATAAAAGAAACTCCACAAGCCAACCCGTCTAAACCATCTATCAGATTGATAGAATTAGTCACTCCCACTATCCAGAAAATTAAAATAGGATAAAGAAGATAACCAAATAGATCAAAGCTCTTTAATTGATTGGCGATAACACTATTTATTAAATCACTATTGTATATGATCACTATTAATGCCGGTATCATCTGAATGACAAATTTATGTTTAGGAGAGAGGTTGGCAATGTCATCTACTACCCCTAACAATAGTATAATTATTCCCCCTATCAATAAGGCTCTAAATTGTCCCTCTATCCCTATTACAAAGAGCAAACTCAGTAAAAATCCAAAAAAAATAACTATCCCTCCCAAATTAGGGATAGCTTCTTCATGTATCTTGCGATGACCGGGCATATCCACCATGTTCTGCTTTTTTCCTACCTGCCCCATATAAGGCGTTAGAATATAGGAAACTACAAAGGCAATAATACCAACCTCTACGTATTTCAAATAGGTATTCCCCTCTTTATTATTAATTCATAGATATACCAATGTAACTATTTGATGATAGACGGATTCTCCAATTTTCCAATTTACCGATTAATCAATTGAATCAACTCATTGATTAGTTAACTTATTAATTTATTTGGCCAATTCTTTTTTTAAATCTTCTATACAGACTACCGGCGAAGGGTCAATCTGATTTAATATGGCTAAATAATAACTTACCAGATCGCCTAAATAAATGAGTGAAAACATGCGGGCCATTTTTCCCTTGCCTTTAGTAGGACAAACTATAAACTCGGCTACTTTTTTTTCGATAATTTTACGGGTAATTTCTCTTCTCTGCTCAATCCGTAAAGAACCTTCTTTGTCTTGCAGGTAAATAATTTTTACCTGTTGGTTTATACTATTTTCTATTTCATAGCCTACTATTTCGTTATGGTCGAGCTCGGGAAATACATTGCAAAAACAGGGCCATTTACTATTTTCATTTATTTGAGTTTTCCAGCGCATAGCCACTGCCCCAAATAATCCTTCAGAACCGTAAACCAGTGGCAGATATTGGTAAAGGCTTAGGGCTATCTTCTTGGCTAAATTGTTTTCACTGGGAGATTTAGCGCTATATTCTTGGGAAAGTTTTTGCAAAATATTGAATGTTTCTTCTATCTCGCTCTCTCTTTGTTCTATCAAACCTAGCCTTTCTATCGCTTTTAATATAGGAAAGAACAGATAAGAAATGGCAGCTCGAGGTTGAATCCCTGCCGGAACTTTAATCACAGGAAAGTTATTTTTTTGGGAAAAATCCATAAATTTACCCCCCGAAGTTAAGGCGATAACTCTAGCTTTGGCTTCAAGGCATTTTTTTAAAGTAGAAAAAGTTTCTTCAGTATTTCCCGAATAACTAACTGCAAATACCAGGGAATTTTCATCTACGAATTTAGGAATATTGTAACCACGGATTACCACTATGGGAATTGATAACTCATCGGCTAAATAATCGGATAATAAATCTCCTCCAATGGCTGAACCACCCATTCCCAATACAACGATATTCTTAAAATTCGGATTAGTGTTAGGCGTGGAAACAGAAGCTAAGGCAAGTGAAGTTTTGGTAGAAATAGAAAATTCCTCTCCTAAACGTAAGGCATCTCTCATCTTCTGGGGAAATTCCTCCAACAGCTCTATCATATTAGCTTTATCCAGCTCAGAAAAATCTCCATCTAAATTCAATATATTTATATCGTTTTTATTTTTTCTTATCTCGACCATAATTCCTCACCTCTCCTCGTATTCTGACCTGTCTTTCTACCTTTTATAACATACCACACAACCGTTTTTCAAGCAAGTACAAAAAGGTAAACTTTAGTGCCAGGCACTAAAGTTGTCGTTTTGTTAACTTTGGTGCCAGGATCCTCTAGAAGTATTTATTTATAACGTTTAGGGCTCAGTGGTTAAATGAGGAGTAAATATAATTTCGCCGCCCGTTTCGCTCCAATAAGCCCAATCACTTAAAAGATCGGCATTACCATCTGGATTTTTAGGATATTTTGGACCAGCGGAATTTCCCCACCAGTTATATTTCGCGTAAATGTTATGGGTAGTATTGTTACTCACACCATGAGTTTTATTTCCTACGATTTTGTTCTGACCAACTCCGTCTTTAGTACCTCCTCCTATATCCGGGTTAGTTGCATCGTTACTTAATACACCTACTTTTATACCATAATCATTAATAGTGATCTCATTGCCCCAAATTAACAAAAAAGAACTATCCTGACATAGAATTCCAGCACTAGTATTGTCATTTATATTATTATGTTTTGCCTCAAGAGACGCGCTGTTACAAGTGCGAATTCCATTAGTATTTTTTCTGATGGTATTACTCTCGATAATGCCAGAACCTGCTCCTGTAACTTTTATCCCATTCTTAGAATTAAAATATATCTCATTATTATAAACATATATCCCCGAGGAATAATCATTACTTTCCCTGTGATATAAAATTCCACTATCCTGATGACTTTGAATTAAATTTTCTGATATTTCAATAGAAGAGGATGAGTCGCTACAGATTCCCATATCTGTGTCTGATTTACCATCAATAGTAAATCCAGATATGGTGACATCGTCAGCTGTAACGGTAATTAAATTCCCCGTATACCCGAGTCCGATTATAAAAGCAGATTCCTTTCCGGCTCCTTGCAAGGTAATTCCTTTATTTATTATCAGCTGTTCATTATAAGTCCCTGCGGCCACTATAACCGATTTTCCAGAGGTAACTGCCTCTATTCCTTCGGTTATAGAATTAAAAGGATGAGTTTGTGTTCCATCTTCTATTCCGCTGGTGTTCTCTATATTTACATAAATATTGGGGTCATATTCTATTATCGTGGTTAGCGGTGAGCTTTCGTTACCAAGGGCATCACTTGAGTTAATCGAAATATTGTTATTTCCTTCAGAAAGAGTATAAGAATGTGACCAAGTGGTATCAATATTTACAGATATTACTTCCACTCCGTTAATCCAAATTGAAGTATTAATTTCCTTAGTTCCTGATAAAATTTGAGAAGAGATATTGGTTGGAGTAATTACCTCATTTAAAGTAGGAATTGTTGGAGAGATAGTATCTAAGGTAATTTTAGCAGTAACTTCGCCACTTTCATTCCCTGCTAAATCTTGGGAAATAATAAAAA
>DASRME010000291.1:0-5903 GCA_035648095.1 Atribacterota bacterium
AACAAAGGTTATTTGAAGAAGCAATATATGAATACCGTCAAGCAGTTAGGTTCAACCCTAATTTCTCTTCGGCTTATTATTGGTTGGGTAGAATTTATTACGAGCGGGGTAATTATCAGGAAGCTGTGAGTAATTGGAAACAAGTCTTGCGATTAGAACCGGAAAATACAAAAGCAGCGTATTGGCTAATGCAGGCTGAAAAACAATTGAAATAGGTGATAGTGAATAGTCGTTAGCAGGATAGGTAAATCTATTCTCGTTAAAACGAGGAACACCTACTTCTGAACTAAGATAGGGGTTCGATTCATCGAACCCCTTAAAAATACCAAATAACCCGGGGCGGATAAATCCGCCCCTCCTATAAAATATTATTTTAATTTCGGATTACGGAGAAAATAAAGTGAGGATTGCTTTTTTTACCAATTGTTATAAACCGCTGGTTAATGGAGTTGTTACCAGCATAGTATCATTAAAAGAAGCTTACGAAAGAAAGGGGCATGATGTTTATATCTTTGCTCCCAGGGTAAAAGATTATATTGATCAAGAAAAAAATGTATTCAGATATAGGTCAGTAAACTTAACCAGCAAAGTGAAATATCCCCTTCCCATACCTTTATCCTTTAGAGCGAAAAAGGTGATAACCGAATTTAATCCTGATATTGTTCATATTCATCATCCCTTTTTATTAAGTTCACAGGCCATAATGTATGGTAAAAAATTTGGTATTCCCAAAATATTAACCATTCATACCCAATATGAGCAGTATGCTTATTACATTGCTCCTATACCAGAAATAATAACCCAAGAAGCAATTAAAATAGTAGTTCCTAATTTAGCTTATAAAATTGATTGTATAACTACTCCCTCAGCATCAATGAAAGATTTAATAAAAAGCTATGGAATAACAAAGAGAATTGAGGTTATTACCAATGGGATAAAATTGGCTTCTTTTAGAGAGAAGGATGAGTTGAAATGTTTAGAAATCAGGAAGAAATATAATCTGAAAGAAGATGATAAAATAATCCTTTTTGTAGGAAGGATAACCCAGGAGAAAAATATAGATAAAGTCATAAAGGCATTCGCTACAATCAAAAGAAAGGGCGTTATGGGTGTGAAGCTGGTAATAGTTGGTAGCGGTCTAGCCTTAGAGGGATTAAAAGAACTTGCTGTATCTATTGGAGTAGGAAAAGATGTAATATTTACTGGAAATGTGGACTATAAAGATGTTAAGCATTATTATAAGATAGGTTATACATTTGTCACAACCTCAATTACAGAAGTTAATCCTTTAACCATAATTGAGTCTTTGGCCTCTGGGCTTCCTGTATTAGCAGTAAGGGCTCCATGGGCAGTGGATATATTTACCGATGGAGTGGATGGTTTGTTAACTGATAATGATGTTGAACAATTTGCCAATGCATTGGAAAAACTTATTAGGGAACCAGAATTGAGAGAGAAGCTCTCACAGGGAGCATTAAAGACTTCCGAACAATATAGCATTGATACAATTTCTGAAAGAATGTTAAATCTTTATCGGGAAGTAATCGAGATAAAAAAATCTAAAACCAAAGAGAAGAAAAAAGAATTAAATATTTAAATATTGGATTAAAAAGCAGGCAAATGAAATTAGAAAAAAGAGAAGAGAAAAACAGAGTATCTTATAAAATAATTTACTATTTAAAATTGAAATTATCAAAACTGCATAAAATTATATTTTGATTTTGGATTACGGAGAGAACAAAATGAGAATTGCTTTTTTTACCAATTGTTATAAACCGCTGGTTAATGGAGTTGTTACCAGCATATCTTCATTAAAAGAAGCTTATCAAAGAAAAGGGCATGATGTTTATATCTTTGCTCCCAAGGTAGAAGATTACCTTGATCAAGAAAAAAATATATTTAGATACAGATCGGTAAATGTGACCGGTAAAGTGAAATATCCTCTTGCCATACCTTTGTCCTTTCGGGTAAAAAAGGTGATAACTGAATTTAATCCCGATATCATCCATATTCATCATCCTTTTTTGCTGAGCTCACCAGCTATAATGTATGGCAAAAAATTCGGTATTCCCAAAATATTGACTCTTCATACTCAATATGAACAATATGCTTATTATATTTATCCTATTCCGGAAAGAGTAACCCAGGAAGCAATTAAAATGATCATTTCTAATTTAGCTGATAAAACAGATTGTGTAACTACTCCGTCTGCCTCAATGAAAGAATTAATAGAGGGCTATGGAATTAAAAACAGAATTGAGGTGATTCCCAACGCTATACATTTGATTTCTTTCAGGGAAGATGATGAATGGAAAAGAACAGAAATTAAAAAAAAATACCATCTGAAAGAAGATGATAAAATAATTCTCTTTGTGGGCAGGGTAGCTACAGAAAAGAGTATAGATAAGATTATAAAAGCATTAGCAATCATTAAAAAGAGAAACAGTGGTAAGGAAAAATTATTAATAGTAGGCAATGGCCCGGCCATGGATGAATTAAAACAGCTTACCCGAACTTTGGAAGTAGAAGAAGATGTAATATTTGCAGGAACAGTAAGTTATGAAGAAATTCAGCACTATTACAAGATGGCTTATGTGTTTACTATTACTTCTACAACAGAAACTTTTGGAATTGTAACTATAGAAGCATTAGCCTCCGGAATTCCCGTCTTGGCTATTAAGGCTTCGGGAGCAGTAGATATACTAACAGACGGACTGGATGGGCTGTTAGTTGATGATGATGTTGAAAAATTTGCTGACGCCTTAGAAAAAATTATAAAAAGGCCAGAATTAAGGGGGATGCTCTCTCGGGGAGCATTAAAGACTTCTGAAAAATATAATATTGATACGGTTTCTGAAAGAATGTTAAATCTTTATCGGGAAGTAATAAAGATAAAAAAATCTGAAACCAAAGAGAAGAAAAATTTTATAAAAGATATGCTGGCCATAGATTATGAAGGTAAAATAAAAAATGAAAAATAAAACTGCAATGGTTATTATTCTTGCGTTATTATTATTTTTAATTTTAACTTGCATAGGACAAGCAGCCCCAATGACCCCATCAGAAATAATTAACCAATCTATCGAGGTATTAGAAGAAATGTCGGTATCAGAGGATAGCGGGGCTTTTGGAGCTCTTTTGAAAGAAGCGAAAGGCATAGCCATCTTTCCTTCAATCATTAAAATAGGATGAGGAATTGGCGGACAGTACGGAAAAGGAATAATATTTAGAAAAAATAGCAGGGTGGGCATATGGTATGGCCCCGCCTTTGTAAAAATGAAAAGCATAAGTATCGGTCCGCAAATAGGAGTCCAGTCTGTTGCCCTGGTTTTAGTCATTTCCAATGAAAGGGGAATGGAAGGATTTATGGAAGATAATCTTACTCTGGGCGGAACTGCCAGTATCGCTGCAGGTCCACTGGGAAGGTCTCTTTCAGCAGATACGGATTATAAATTTAAAGCCTCGATATATTCTTATTCTATAAGTAAGGGGGCTTACATCGGAGCTTCCTTCCAGGGTTCAGCTATCCAGGAGGATGGCGAGGCGAATGAATTATTTTATGGGAAGAGAATGTCTAATCGAACTATATTAGCAAATAAGATTACTGTAAATCCGGCAATACTGAAGTTATTTCTACTGATAAAAAAAATTAGTAAATAACATTTTAATTAAATTTGGGAATTCATAACAAAAAAATACAAAAAAATGTTAATTTTATTTAACAATTCCAAACTTATTTGGTTAATATAATATCGGAGTGTTATACTTACTAATTAGTTAAATTAATCAACAAAAAAATAATATATTAAAAATATCAAAAATTATTTAAAAAAAATTGTAAATTAATGTCTAAAATTATTTGAATTAGGGAATATAAATAATAAAGAAAAGATTTTATATCCCAATCAATAAAAAATATTATATTTTACCTGGAGGTGAATAATATAGAAAATATCTCAAAAAGTTGAAAAAGGTAAACTGACCGAAAGGTCAGGGCGCAAAGTCATGGGTTTAAAGTACTATGGTACTATAACCGCCAGACTTCCGACTTTTTGTTTATATAGAGTAGAATGAGATGCATAACATGTTATATAAATGAAAAGGCAAACTATCCGAAAGGGTAGGACGCAAAGTCATGGGTTTAAAGCACTTATAAAAAGTGCCATGATCGCCAGACTGCCAAAAAAAAGTAAAAATTTTTTCGCAGGAGGCGATATAAATGAAATTGAGTTTTAAAACTATTTTACCGATAATTTTAATTTCCGCATTGTTAATCTTACTTACAGGATGCGCAGGTGTTACCCCAGATGAATCACCCGGATACACTCCAGGAACGATAACCGGAATCATAGCTGCACCGTGTTGTGATCAAAATTCGGTTGAAGCTGCAGAGGGAGATACTACTTCTCCAGAGTATTGGTGTTACTTCTGTCGAGAGACTTGGAACCTTCAAAAGGGTATTGAAGTAGTCCTTACTTACGGAGAAGATGAAGTTGCCACAACGACCACTAATGATAAAGGAGAATTTACTTTTACCAATGTAGATCCTGGTAAGAACTACGTCATTACTGCTTATTGTCCGGAATTTACTGACAACAGACCTCTGGTAAAGGATGTAGCTCTCCAACTAATCGAAGGTGGTTCTTTTGATACCAATATTACCGATTTGGTATCTACTTCTCTCGGATTAGTAGTCGATTTTCTAGTCACCTACACTGAACTAACTCCAGAGGATATTGTGTTGGATGATGTTATTGCAGCTAATCCTAATTTCATTGGCTTTCCTAAGTTTAAGACACTTGTTCTTACAGTGCGTAATGTCTTAGAGAGCTGTGGAAATGTAGATACAGATGAAGATGTTCAAGATGCTTTATGTTTGGCGGCAGAAGAGATAGGACGAATAGTCCTTCCTGACCTTGATCTGGGATGTGCACCAGGATTTACTCCCGCAACACCAAATCCTCCTCCACCACCGCCTCCACCACCACCAGGTCCTTGTGCTGGCAACGTTGCACCAAGTATTAGTTCCGTATTACTCGATAGTACAGCAGTAATAATTAACCAGACTGTCCATGTGGTTGTAGGAACTCCATATGTTGTTACTGTAAATGCTTCTGATGATGGCATCGCAGACCCTTTAACTTATAGTGCGACCATTGAGGGGACTCCTGTTGGAACAGTTGCATCTAATGTAATTACCGTAACTCCACTTGTAGTGGGTACATTTGAAGTTTTTGTAAATGTAAATGATGGTTGTACTACAACTGCTTGGGGACCGGTTACGGTTGTGGTTGATCCGACCTACAATGTGTACTACGATGGTAATACTAATACAAGTGGAACAGTGCCTGTTGATGCTAACAACTACGTAGCTGGCACATCTGTGACGGTACTCGGTAATTCAGGAAGCCTGGCTAAGGCGGCCAACTACACCTTTACCGGCTGGAATACGGCTGCAAATGGCAGTGGAACAGCTTATGATCCAGCAGCAATATTCTCGATGCCGGCTTTCGATGTGACCCTCTATGCCCAGTGGGGAGAGGATACCAAATATTCCGTGACCTACAATCTCAATGGCGGAACAAGTGGCTCTCAGACTGATGGAAGTTCTCCGTACTATGCAGGTGACGAGGTAACAGTTCTGAATCAGGGAAGCATGGTTAAAACCGATTACCACTTTACCGGCTGGAAGAATGGCGGTGGAACAGATTATGCTGCAGGAGATAAATTCAACATGCCGGCTGCTAACGTGATCCTTTATGCCCAGTGGACGGTGGATACCAAATACACCGTGACCTATGATGCCAACGGCGGAATCGGCTCTCAGTCTGATGGAAGTTCTCCCTACTATGCAGGTGACGAAGTAACAGTTCTGGATCAGGGAACTATGGCCAGAGACAGAT
>DASRME010000292.1:0-6162 GCA_035648095.1 Atribacterota bacterium
TGATTATCTAATATCTAATGATATAGTCATAATTGATAGGACTGCTCGTATTTTATTTTTTTAAACCATTATAAAAGAGGTTATACATGTCACATATCCCTTTACCAATATAAAATTTACCATATATTTTAGGATTCCAATGATTTGAATTATTTTTTCATATTCTTAAATATAAATATTGATAATTGTTTTTCAAATTTAATATAATCAAAGTTCTTCTCTGCACATTTACGAGACTCTAAATACATATCACACTTTTGTTGATATGTCAGCTTTATAGCTCTCCGAACCGCATCACAAAAAGCCAAAGATGAACACTCCTCCACAATCAACCCCTGTTTCATATCCGTTATATAATCACCTAAATCTGATGTAATATTTAAAATAACAGGAGTAGCACTTGCTAAGCTTTCAACAACTTTGGTAGGAAAACCAGCTTTAGCATATCTTTGCACCGGTGAACGTAAAAGAACTGTAAAATCTGCTTGCTTTAAATTTTCTAAAACAATCTCTCTTGGTACACGGCCAAGGATATTTATATTATTTTTTATTTTATTTAGCGCGTTTTTATCTATATCTAAATCGCTCTTCATTTGTTCTAAAGTAAAGCCAATTAACCTTAACTCAATTTTTTCTATTTCATCAGAATTTAAAAGTGAAATCCCATTAATAACTTCCTTTAAATAATCTCTTTTACCAGGTGTTCCAGCATAAAGAATTGTCAATTTATCTTCTCTAGTATGTTTTTCACAACTTAACTTATTAACATCCATTATTACAGGAATACGAATAGTTTCTATACCTCGTGATTTAAAATGATTTTCAAGATATTTGCTAATAGCTATAACCTTAAAGCTCTTATCAATAAAAATTCTATAACTCAATTCCTTTAAAATATATAATGGGTCAAATCTTTTAAGTTTGAATTGTTCTGAAGAATACCAATCAACGCTATCATGTATTAAATATATCTTGTTTTTCTTAGCAAACCTCTTTATAAAAAACAACGCATTTAAAGGTATATTTACTACCAAAATGGCTTCTATTTTATCCTCAGCACTATACTGCGTGATAAATTGTTTCAATCTCTGTTTAAAACCAAAATAATTTTCCAGGCTTTTTTGAAGACTACTTTGATTTTGATTTATTCGTAATGATGTATATTCAAATCCTTTAAAAACCCCAATATCATAACATGGTGTATCTCCCATACCAATAAAAAAAACTTTATAGCCCATTTTTGAGAAAATCTTTCCAAATGTATATTCCCTTATAGAAATAGCATCTCCCTCGGGGAATTTATTATATGATATTATTAAAACGCACATAATTCCCTCCTAAATTTACTCGCTAAGCCACTCTTCTTGCTCTGTATAAAAACTGTTTACTCTGCTTCTATTACAATATTATATCTGTTCACAAAGTTCATTATGCCATGACCTTCATCACAATAGTTAGAAAAACTTCATTACTCATGAAAAATACAAACAAATTAGCTTGTTGTTTCATGTATTTAAGGACCTGTTCTTTTGCCTCCATAAACACTATTTTAAAAATATTTCTATTACTCTTTACTCCAAATAACTTTATTAACGATCTTGGTGTAACTTTGGATTATTTTTACTACTTTTATTGATACGTTAGTATCCATATAATCAATTGGTAAGTTATAATCATTATCTGCAGCTTTAAATAATTCTACCGAGCTATAGACTGATTGAATAACATCTTTAGGATCAATCCCCCCAATGATAATTGACCCTTTATCTAGTACTTCCGGCCTTTCAGTGCTGGTTCTAATCAATACTGCTGGAAAATTCAAAATTGCTGATTCTTCACTTAAAGTTCCGCTATCCGATAATACGCAAAAAGCATTCTGCTGTAATTTATTATAGTCTATAAATCCAAATGGTTTTAATTTCCTAATTATAGGATTAAATTTTATTTTTCTTTCTTCTATTTTTTTCCAACTTCTGGGATGGGTAGAATATATTATAGGTAATTTAAATTCTTCTGCAACAGAATTTAGGGAATTGACTAAATTTAAAAAATTTTCTTCGATATCAATATTTTCCTCTCGATGGGCACTCACTAAAATATATTTACCTTTTTCTAATTTAAAACTATCTAACACTTTGCTTTCATTAATACTATCTCTATAATTATTTAACACTTCGGGCATTGGTGAGCCAGTTACAAAAATATACTCTTTTTTAATTCCTTCGCTTAATAAATAACGTCTACTATGTTCGGTATAAGGAAGATTAATATCACTTATATGATCTACTATCTTTCTATTTATTTCCTCAGGTACATTTTGATCAAAACATCTATTCCCAGCTTCCATATGAAAAATAGGAATTTTTAATCTCTTTGCCGCTATGGCACTTAAAGCACTATTAGTATCACCTAAAATTAATAAAGCTTCAGGATTAATCTCCTTAAGTAAATTATAAGATTTAGATATTATATTCCCAATTGTTTCACCTAAATTTTCCCCTACTGCATCCAAATAATAATCAGGTTTCCTCAGCTCTAATTCTTTAAAAAATATTTCATTTAATGTATAATCCCAATTTTGCCCCGTATGAACTAAAACGTGATTAAAATATTGATCGCACATCTTTATAACAGCTGATAGCCTAATTATTTCTGGCCTGGTTCCCAAGACAGTCATTACTTTCATTTTATTCATTTAATTACACCTCACAGTAATAGGTATCAGGATTTTTTGGGTTAAATATTTCATTTGCCCATATTAAAAGGATCATTTCGCCATCGCCTTCAGTTAAATTTTCTATGGAATGGGTATACCCGGGGGGAATATCTACTACCTCTATTTTTTTATCAGAAACATAATAGGGAATAACTTTATCATCCAGAACTTTTCTTAATTTTATTACCGCCTTACCCTGTATAACGCAAAACTTTTCGTTCTTAGTATTATGATAATGATTCCCCCTTGTAACTCCCTTCCTTGATCTGGATACAGAAACCTGACCAAAGGTTTTTGACTTCATTAATTCTACAAAACTTCCTCTATTGTCTTCTTTTGAATCCATCTTATAGGAAAAATCATCTTTATCTAAATAGGATAGATAGGTGGAATGTAAAAATTTCATAAAAATATCAGACAAATCTGGTACAATCAAAGTCTTCCTTATCTCTTTTATTTTATATAATCTATCAGCTAATTCCCCTAAAGTAATCTTGAAAGTCCTTACAATATTACAATAATATTTATGAAAATCACCAACTTCTCTATTCAATAAAGAAACAAATTCATTAATCACATCATCAATGTAAACTAATTCTAATTCTTGGGTAGGGTCAGAGATAGTAATTTCCAAATTATGGCTTATATTATAGCAAAAAGTTGAAACTACTGAATTATAATTAGGCCTGCTCCACTTTCCAAAAACATTAGGCAACCTATAAATATAAATAGGAACACTATTTCTTTCTGCATATTTAACCAGCTCATCTTCAGCTATTTTCTTGCTCTGGCCATAGGGATTATTTAATTCCGCTTGAATAGAAGAAGTTATTACAATAGGGATTTTATTATCTACTTCTTCAAGTAATTTTATTAAAGTTGTGGTTAAACCTGCATTCACTTTTTCAAATTCTTCTACATTTTTAGGACGATTAACTCCGGCAAAATGAAAAATAATATCTGATTCTCTAAGATATTTTTTTAAAGTTTCTATATTATCGTCCTTATCAAAGGATTTTATCTTTATATCGTTTAATTCCTGTAATCGGACAATTAAATTTTTCCCGATAAATCCTTCACTACCAGTTACTAAAATAGTTCTCATTACAAATTTATCTCCATCTCTACCTATACCTTACTAAATAATTTAAATTACCCTATTTTTTAAGTTCATCTTGAATGTAATCTATTTTCAATAATATTTCTTTTATCTCTTTAAGCTTTAATCTTTTAGTATTGTGTGAATTATAATCTTCTTTTACCGATACTTCTGGTTCGCCTTCAATAAAATATTTATTATAATTCAAATCTCTCGTATCAGCGGAAATTCTAAAATAATCACCACAATCTTCCGCTTTAGCCATTTCTTCCCTGGTTAATAAGGTCTCATACAATTTTTCCCCGTGACGGGTTCCAATAATTTTAATCTCATTTTTTGCATTAAATAGTTCTTTAATAGCAAGGGCTAAATCTCCTATAGTACAGGCTGGAGCTTTTTTAACAAACATATCTCCTTGCTGGGCATGCTTAAAAGCATATAACACCAAGTCAACTGCACTATCCAGCGACATCATAAATCGGGTCATATTAGAATCAGTTACGGTTAAAGGCTGACCGCTCTTTATCTGATTTATAAATAAAGGGATTACTGAGCCGCGAGAGGCTATGACATTCCCGTAACGCGTGCCACACAAAATTGTTATATGTTCATCAACAGTTCTTGATTTAGCTACCATTAATTTTTCCATCAACGCTTTAGAAATCCCCATCGCATTAATAGGATAAACCGCTTTATCGGTACTTAAAACAATAACTTTTTTTACTTTATTATTTACAGCTGCATTTAATACATTTTCTGCACCTAAAACGTTAGTTTTAACTGCCTCCATAGGATAAAATTCACAAGAAGGAACTTGTTTAAGTGCTGCAGCGTGAAATATATAATCCACGCCTCTTGTTGCAGAATCTATACTTTCATAATCCCTAACATCTCCAATATAAAACTTAACTTTATCATTTTTAAGCCTTATCCGCATATCGTCTTGTTTTTTTTCATCTCTACTAAAAATACGTATTTCTTTTACTTCTGTATTTAAAAATCTTTTTAATACTGCATTACCAAAAGAACCAGTACCACCGGTAATGAGTAAAGTCTTGTCTTTAAACATTTGCCCACGTCTCCCATTATATTATTAATTTTTCGATCAATTTAAAAATATTTTAGAATATATTATAAGAAGAACATTTTGTATTCCCCAAAAATCAGCCAAGATTATATCATTCTGACAATTAAGTGTTTCAAAACTGCAAGCATAACCGAATGGATGAAGATACATATTTTTAAGAAATTCTTGTATAAATTCATCTATGCGCAAGTCTTTTATATACTCATCATCGTTACTATAACTAAATTTTAAACTAAATCTTTTCCAGCCGTATGTCTTATCCCTAAAACTAATCACCTTAACTCTTTATTTAAGGCCATCAAGTTTATACGTCCAGCTATGGACTACATTAAAATTATCATCGAAACCAGCGCCAAGTACCACTCCATTATTAATAATTACATTTTCAGCAATAACATTAAATATACTCCCGGATGAATTAAGTTCTCTAATTTTATTATTATCTTTATTAATGCAAGCATATGCTACGGGTTGATTCTCACAATATTTTTACTTGTCGGTTATCTTAACCATAAAACCCAACCCTTACTCAAGGTTTCATATGTGTGGTTTTTACATCCTCTATGCACAAATAAACGAATTCTCTTTATATATCTCCTCACATTAAATAAATATTACTAAGAATTTTACACTCACTGAATTAAGATTATTTAGCTATCATTTCTATTTAATTACATATTTTCCTTCCACTTTATTTTATGTTTACTTACTGCCATATTACTAAGGCCCTCAGAACTGAATATCATCATTGAAGTAATTAAAATAGATAAATTAGCGAACTCATTAACAGATATGGTTGATCCTTTTATATTTGCCACTAAAAATGCCAACACAATAGTTAAAGAAATACACTTAATAATCGTATCTTTATACTTTATTGGGTATACGTAAAATGTTAAAAGTCCACCATATACTAATACAGTTAATAACAACCCACCAATCCATAGGCTATTAATAAAGCCTACATCAGAAGATCCTTTTTCAATTCCAAATAGAGATACACCTTTCCCAAATAAAAGCCCAAATCCTTCAGGGAAGATGATCATTTTATTTATTAAAACATCAAAATATCCTATGCTATTTCCAGTTAAAAAGTAGCCAATCTCCCCTAAGCCGTTTATAACCCAATTATATGTATTGACCGCATTTGATTCGATAATATTTAAAAGTATCTTAAAGATAAATAATCCTAATACAAACACTAGGGCATTACTTATTATTCTCTTAATGTTTAATTGACCAATAGGCACTAACATAATC
>DASRME010000293.1:0-2981 GCA_035648095.1 Atribacterota bacterium
TTTACTTGTCCTGTAATATTTTGCTTTTATATTTTTGTTTTTCACCTATGATCTGATTTTCTACTATCTTGATTCTATTGTCGATAAATAAGTCTTATTTATGGTTCCTGGGCTATTGTAATGACCACCATTTTACGAAATTATTTTCACATTAATTTTTATCTTATATATAAAATAGAATTTATTATTTCTAATTTTTTACTTACTGATACTATAAAAAAACAACTAACCAAAAAAGATTATTAATAAAACCTCGATTTTCTGTTTTTTTTGTTTGCAAATACTGTATCTTTTTATACCACTTTTTTTATCTTAATAGACGATTTCTACTTAGAATACTTTTAAATTTACTTATTACGTAACAAATTTCATCCCGACTTATATCTTTATGAGTCACAATCCGTATCTTTCTTCCCTTTGGGTCACCAATTAGAATGTTTTCTTTTTTTAATCGTTCCACAAGACTCGTAGGATTTATTTTACCTTCAGGAATCTCAAAATACACCATATTGGTTTGAACAGTCTTCATATCAATTTTCATACCAGCTTCAACTAACCCTTCTGCTAAAATACGAGCATTATCATGGTCTTCTTTCAGTCGATCAATCATCTTTTCCAAACCGATAATACCAGCAGCAGCCATTAAGCCAGCCTGTCGCATTCCTCCTCCGAGCATTTGACGCTTTTTTCTAGCTCTCGAAATAAAGTCTTTATCTCCTACTAAAAGAGATCCAAAAGGGCAGCCTAAACTTTTAGAAAGACAAAATTGTATTGAATCTGCTTCTTTGACTAATTCCACCGGGTCTACATTCAAAGCGACTACTGCGTTGAAAATCCGAGCACCATCAATGTGAATTTTAATGTTAAATTCTTTAGTAAGATTTGAGATTTCTTTCATCTGCTCAATGTTAATGCATGTTCCCCCTGCAGCATTATGGGTATTTTCTAAACAAATTAAACGAGTAGTTGGAAATAGACGTCCTTCACCAATAATAGCTTTTCTTAAATAATCCATCTTCGGAAAACCTAATTGCCCAGGAACAGTCTTTAACATCAATCCGGCTACTGCTGCCAAACCACCTGTTTCACAACGTAAGATATGTGATTCTTCTTCCATAATCACTGAATCGCCAGGCTGGGAATGAGTCATTAGAGCTACTAAGTTTCCCATCGTTCCACTTGCCAAAAACAACGCATCTTCTTTTCCTAGCTTTTGAGCAGCCATTTCCTGAAGTTTTACTACGGTTGGATCTTCTTCATTTTGTTCATCTCCCAAAGTAGCATCTAACATTGCCTGATACATCAACTTGTTTGGTTTTGTTTTTGTATCACTTCTTATATCTATTATTTTTTGCATTTGTACCTCTTTTCCTTATTTATAGTATTTTTGTATAACAATCAACAAGGTCGCTCTTCGTTAAAATATTTGTAAAAACTATAAATATACTTTATAAGTATTTTAAATATTTTTGTTAGTTAAATTTTCGAGACGTAAAAAATAAAAAATTTCTAACTATCAATTAATCACAAAATCTTTTAAAAATTTTTATTTATTATTCAAAATCTCTATAGCTCTTTCTACTCCCAATCTAGGACTGGTTAATACTGGTACAGATGTTTCACCTAATTCATCCAGCAAAGCTACCATGCTACCCTGAGCACATACAATTACATCTACTTTTTCGGTAAGCTCCTTGATACCTTTGATAACCATTTTATTGTGAGTTTCTATATCTCCACTCCTCAGCAAAGCAAAAGCACCTTCGCATAATTTTTCGGTAATCTGAATCTCTTTTTTTAGTTTTTCAGCGGTCTTTTTAACCAGACGAACTGTTGGCCCCAGCGTTGTTTGCAGAGTAGCAACAACTCCTATCCTTTTACCTGTTTTACAGGCTACTTCTGCCATCTTCTCATCTATTTTTACCAGTGGGACATCAACCAGTTGTGCTGCAATATCAGCAGCTTCCCCTACTGAAGAACATTGACTAAAGATAAGGTCAGCTCCTATTGTCTCTGCCTGTAGGGCATAAGCGCAAAATCTTTTTTTAACAGCAGTTGTGACACCTCCATTTTCTAATACCTCTGCAAGTAGACTGTCATCAATAATATTTCTAACACAAACTTCTGGCGCTAATTCGGTAAATAAATTCTTTAAATCCTTGACAGAAACATCACTGGTATGAATTATAACCACCTTTTTTTGCTTATTTTCCTTAACCATTTTTATTATTCTCCCCCACTTTTTTTTAATTTATTTATTTGTAAAACCAACTCAGATTTTTCATCATGTTTTCAAAATAATCAACCTCTTCTTTATTACTCTCTTTTCTACAGATTATCTCTAAACCGACGATTAACTCAGAGTTTTTATATATTTCCTTTATGGTTTCCAGAATATCATTGATTTTTTCTATACTTATCTCTCCGCCCTCAGTTCCAAATTCAGGGTGTTTATCACCATATAAATCTGAAGTCTTATCCTTGACAATACAATTGGCCAAATGGATATGATTGCAATAAGGGAATGCTTTTTTTATAGAATCAATTGGTTCCTCGTCTAACTGTCTTAAATGACTCGTATCCATGGTTAAACCAAAATTTTTGTATTCTTCTCTTATCTCCCTTACCAGTTTTATCGCCAAATCCGTGTTTCCAATCAATGAAAAAGAATCAACTTTTGTGTCTCCGGGTTCTAAGTTAAGATATAATTTGTAATCTTTAGTTGAGACATCTATATATTTTAAAAGTTCTTCAAGTGATTTTTTAAGATATTTATAAGCAATGTTATTTTCTCCATTATCCGGACGCCTTCCGCTATTTACCAACAGACTATTTGAGCCATAAAAATAGGCATCATCGATACATTTTTTCATTTCTTGAACTGATTCTTCTCTCAGATCTTTATTCGGAGAAGATAAATTTAAATTTTTCTGTTTGGCAGCCATCGCTCCAAGATAGATACTCTTTATATCATGACTAAT
>DASRME010000294.1:0-3312 GCA_035648095.1 Atribacterota bacterium
TTCTATTTATGATACTAAAAGTAAAATCTCCTTGATTAATTTATAAGTAATTAGTGTAAGCTTTGGTTAAGTAGGAGGAAAGAAGAATACTACTTTTTCTATCTTTTCTTCCGCTACGATACTTAATACGATATTTATAAAATAAAGATTAATTTGGTATGTTAAAAATTATCTGTTAAAATAATATAACTATATTAAAAGGAGAAATTAAAATGGCAAACGTTATTTTAAAGAATCTTACTAAGAAATTTAAAGAAGTCACTGCAGTAGATAATATAAGTATAGAGATAAAGGATAAGGAATTTGCCGTCTTAGTCGGTCCGTCTGGTTGTGGAAAGACGACTACCTTGCGAGCCATTGCCGGTTTAGAAGAAGCAACTTCGGGAGAGATATACATTGGCGATAAGTTGGTAAATGATGTTCAGCCTAAAGATAGGGACATTGCCATGGTCTTCCAGAATTATGCTCTTTATCCACATATGGATGTTTATAATAACATGGCTTTTGGCCTGAAATTGCGTAAATTTCCCAAGAAAGAAATAGACCAAAGAGTGCAGGAAGCTGCCGAGATTTTAGGGATTGAAAACTTATTAAAGAGAAAACCTAAACAACTCTCCGGTGGACAAAGACAGCGAGTGGCAGTAGGAAGAGCTATAGTAAGAAAACCAAAAGTGTTTTTATTTGACGAACCTCTTTCGAATTTGGATGCTAAGTTAAGAGTGGCAATGAGGGCGGAAATTAGTAAACTTCACCGTAGATTAGAGGCTACTATCATTTATGTAACTCATGATCAAGTAGAAGCAATGACTATGGCTAGCAGAATATTTATAATGAATGATGGCCGGGTGCAACAGTCGGGTGCACCTTTAGAAGTTTATTACAAACCGAATAATAAATTTGTGGCTGGTTTTATCGGTTCACCGGCAATGAATTTTATAGATGCTAAAATTGTAAAGGAGAATGAAGATTATTTTATCGATGCCGAAAGTTTTAAAGTAAAAGCTCCCCAGGCTTTCTATTCTAAAATAGCAGATTATGCCGGGAAAGAAGTGATTTTTGGAGTTAGACCCGAGGATCTTCATGATAAACAATTTGTTTCCAAAATTGCACCTTCCGCTTTTAATACGATAAATACCAAAGCAGAAGTAATTGAGCCCCTGGGGGCAGAGATTTTCATCTATCTGACCACTGGAAAAAATTCTGTGATAGGAAAAATGGATTCACGTACTCAGCTAGAAGTCGAACAAAGCATGGAAGTAGTATTAGACATGGAAAAGACTCATATTTTTGATCCAAAAACTTTATTAGTTATCGTTTAAATGAAGTTTGATTTAAGGGTCAGTACTCAAGTTGCTCTTTATTCTAAGAAAGGATAAATGATTTTTTTATTCCGAAAAAATTCTAATGAAATATAGGAATACAGTATATAAAATAATAGCGGAGTTTATAAGATGAAACCTGAATTATCATTGACACAAAAACAAAAATTAATTCTTACTCCCCAATTGTATCAAGCTATTAATATATTACAATTAAATTTAATTGAACTAAAAGATTTGATCAATGAAGAATTAGTAAATAATCCCTTATTAGAAGTTATACAAGAAACAGGTTCAATAACAGAAAAAGCAAATCAAGAAGAAAACGCTTTAAATCAAACCGAAGAATCAAATGAAAGAAGAGAAGAAAATAACCTTGATAATTGGTTAAGTTATCTTAAAGAAAAAGAATATCGACCCTTGCCAGATAGATCAGTAGCAGGGGAAGAGAATAGATACGAAAATATTATTTGTTACAAAGAATCTTTGCAAGATTATCTACTGGTTCAATTAGGTACAGCAGTAAGCGGGGATGTAAACTATAAGATTGGTGAATATTTAATAGGAAACATAGATGATAACGGCTATTTAACTATTGGCTTAGATGATGTTTCTCTTGATTTAAATATAAAAATAAATAAAATAGAAAAGATATTATCTTTGATCCAAAGTTTTGACCCACCTGGAGTGGGAGCAAGAAGTTTAGAAGAATGTTTATTGCTCCAAGTAAAATATTTAAGTATTAACGATATTCGAGTAGAGAAGATAATAAAAAACCATTTAAACAATTTAGCTCGGAAATCATACTTAAAAATTGCTAAAGATTTACAGATATCAATTTCTGAAGTTCAATCCTTGGCCGATATAATTAAAAAATCTTTTGATCCTAAACCTGGTAGGAGAGTGGGAGACTTGAAGGGAGTAAAATATATACTTCCTGATCTGATAATAATGAGGAAAATAGGAGGAGGATATGGAGTAATTTTGAACGATATTTATCTGCCTCAGATAAAGGTAAATATTCATTATAAAAAGATTTTAGAAACAAGTAATAATATTTCTCCTTACGATGAAGGAAAACTAATTAAAAAGGAGAGTATTTCTGATCATAAAACTAAAGATACTAAAAAATATATTGAGGAAAAACTAAATGCTGCTAAGTGGTTAATTAAAGGTATAGAGCAGCGAAAAAGAACCATATATCGTATTGCCGAAACTTTAATAGAATGCCAAAAAGATTTTTTAGATAAAGGTAT
Organism: Atribacterota bacterium; assembly: GCA_035648095.1. GTDB lineage: Bacteria > Atribacterota > Phoenicimicrobiia > Phoenicimicrobiales > Phoenicimicrobiaceae > Sediminicultor. Next base: position 2,576 of record DASRME010000294.1, read on the forward strand.
TTTATTTATAAAACCTCTCACTTTAAGAGAGGTAGCAGATAGACTAAATATTCATGAATCCACCGTGTCCAGAGCGATTCATAGCAAGATTGTGCAAACTCCCCGGGGGCTTCTTAAGATGAAATTTTTATTTTCCAAAGGATTGGACAAGAAAAGCGGAGACACTGTTTCTACTGATAAAGTAAAAAAATTATTAAAAGAATATATCAATCATGAGGATTGTTTAAAACCATGGAGCGATCAGAAGTTAGCAGATTTATTGAGCGAAAACGGAGGTATAAATGTTTCCCGGCGAACAGTTGCCAAGTATCGAGAGATTTTAAAGATACCATCTTCTAATCTGCGTAAAAGGTTTAGTATTTAGTGAACAATATATAATTAAAAAGGATTCAGTATTCAGAATTCGGAAGCCAAATTTGTATCTCGTATCTTGCTAAGAAATTAGAAGTCAGAAGCCGGGACCAGAATTAAGATAGCATCTTTTATCATATATTAAAAACGTAAAGTAAAAAATAAGGAGGAGAGAAATGACAATAAAAGTTGGAATTAACGGATTCGGAAGGATTGGAAGGAATGTTTTTAGAGCTGGGTTAAATGATAAAGAAATAGACTTTGTAGCAGTAAATGATATAACCGATGCTAAAACATTAGCCCATCTACTAAAATATGATTCTGTCCATGGAAAATTACCAGGAGTAACATTGGAAGATGAAGATATTTTAGTTGGAGAGAGAAGA